>JAFTAC010000105.1 GCA_017458805.1 Victivallales bacterium
GTGCGAGCAACGCTTTGGCGGACACCCCGCACCCGACCTTGGCATCCTCGAAATCATCGATGACAACGGCAATCCACTGCCTCCAGGCGAGGTCGGCGAAGTCGTCATCACCCCCTTGAAACTGGAGGGGATGCCGCTTTTGCGCTTCCGCACAGGCGACATCTCCTTCATGATTGACGAACCCTGCCCCTGCGGGCGCAACACCGTCCGCCTGGGCCCCATCCTGACGCGCAAGGCGCAGATGCTCAAAGTCAAGGGCACCACCCTCTACCCCGCCAACTTCTTCAACGTCCTCGACCAGATCGACGGCATCGACAACTATTACATGGAGGTTTCGGGGGACAGCCTCTCCGATGTCATCGACCTCTACATCTCCTTCAACTACGGTGACATGGAATCGCTGGAAGTCAAGCAGAAACTGCTGACCAATACGCGCGTCAACGTCAACCTGCACACCGTCTCCTGCGAGGCAGCCCACCGCAAGGTCTTCGGCTCCACCCGCAAGCCTCTCCGTTTCTTCGACTTGAGGAACATCTGATGAGCACCCCTCTTCCAGCACCAGCAGCCCCCTTTCTGCCCCACCGACCGCCCATTGTGATGGTGGATACCCTGCTCGAAAACTCGGCCACTCACAAGAGCGCCATCTGCATCATCCACCCTGACAACCAGTTTCTCAACAGCGACGGGATTCTTGACGCCACCGCCATCCCTGAAATCATCGCGCAGGCCGCAGCAGCCTCCGACTCGCACACCCACGACGGCGTCATCCATCCAGGCTTCCTCGCCCTTGCACGAGACATCTGCATCGAACGCGACCTCCGCGTCAATGACGAAGTCATCATCACTGCCACCGATGAATCCCCGCTGGACGGCTGGTTTGTCATCAACTTCGAGCTCCGTCTCAAGGACGGCACCCTTTGTGCACACGGAGAAATCAGCGTATGCCTGCTCTAATCGTCACCCTGCTGTTCATGTTGGCCCTCCATGCCACCGCCTTACCAACCGTGGAGGAGTTCGCCGCACGCCTCAAACCAATGGCGCAAAACACCACCATCCAGGCGGAATATACCCAGACGCGCCACTTCAAAGAGCTTGATTTCAACGCTGTCACCACGGGCGCCATGGCGCAGGAACAGGGCAAACGACTTGCCTGGACAACCACCACGCCGCTGAAATCCATCTGCATCTTCACCGAAGACTCCTTCCAGTTCTGGGACGAGGAGTCAAAGCGCACCACAACCATCAAAGCCTCACGCTTCCCCTGGATCAAGATGATTTTCCAGCTCCAGACCAACTGGATGAACGGCGACCTCGCGCCGCTTCAAAAGCTCTTCCAGCTCGAAATCACCGATGACGTCACCCTCTGCATGACACCGCTTGACCAGGCGACCAAGCTCTTCTTCTCCACCATCACCATCACTTTCAGCGAAGATTTCACCACTGTCCGCAAGGTGCTGTTCACGGAGAAAACAGGGGACACCATTGAGCTTGTCTTCAAAAACACCCAATACAACGCGCCCATCCCGCCGCAGACCTGGCGGCTTCCCTAATGCCAACCAGACTGCTCATTGCCATTCTTCGCCATCGGCGCATCCTCTGGATGACCACCGCCCTTGCCATTGCGGCAATGCTTCTGGCCACCCTGCTTTGCCGCCAGCGTTTCAACCATGACCTCGCCTTCTTCTTCCCGACACACTCCATCTCGGGAAACATGTACCGCACACTCCAAAAAAGCCGACTGACACAGGCCATCCCGCTGGAGATTAGTTGTGTGCCGCTGGCGAAAAATAACCGCAGCGCTAAAGCGCTGCGCACAGAACAGGAAGCCCTGGACACCATCGCCCAAAAGCTGAGCACCCTACACAACATCGCCAGCGCAACCGCCTGCTTCAGCCAGGGCATCACCGCCCCGATTGACGACATCCTCGCAAGCATCCCATACACCACCTCCCCCACCGTACTTGACACCGCAGATCCCGCCGCAGCCGTCGCAAACCTGCGCAAGGCCATGGCACTGCCAGGCACGCCCATCGACATGTTCCGAATGGACCCATTCGGCTTCCGTCTCCCGCTCCTTGAACGCCTCCAGCAGTTCCAAGCCCTCTCTGGCCTCGCCGTCGATGCCACCGATGGCTATCTCATCTCACCTGATGGCTCCCGTGCGCTTATCCTTGTCAACACGGATTTCGCACGCCCGCCAAACGGAGGCGACATACGGACGCTCTTCACAAGCATCGAGCGAACCGTCGCCGACATCCTTCCAGAGGCGAAAACCACCATCGTCTCCCCCCTTCAGCACAACCTGGAGAACGAAATGGCCGTCAGGCGCGACATCCTGGCTGTCTCCCTGACCTCCTTCATCGCCCTGCTCCTGCTCTTCTTCTTGGTTTACAAAGGGGCCTGGGACGCAGTGCTAATCCCCCTGATTCCTCTGGCCGCCACCATTATCGTCACAGGCGTGCTGGCGATCTGCTTCCAGAGCCTCTGCATGTTCATCATCGGCATTGGAGGAGGCATCGCGGGGCTGGCCGTTGACCAGGGCATCCACGTCTATGGAGCGTGCGCATACGGCCCCCAAACCCACGGGAGCTCCCCAGCGCAGAACCTCCTCCGTCTCCTCATGCCCCTCTCCCTAAGCGTCATCACTTCCGCTGCGGTTTTTCTGCTGGTCACCTTCACGGGCATCACCGCCTATATCCAGCTTGGCATCTTCTCCGCCGCCACCCTGCTGCTCAATCTTTTCCTTTCTGTCACACTTCTCCCCACTTTGCTGAAACGTCGGCCCAAACCTCTCTTGAGCCTTGCGGATTTTCAACCAACGCCTTCCCTTTCTCTCATCATCAGTGCCATCTGGCTTCTGCTTGTCATCGCCGCGATTGCCCTTCTCCCAAAGCTCAAAACCGACTTTTCCATCCGAGCCATGGACGGCACCTCTGCGGAGACACTTGCCGCAGAAGAGGCGTTTCAACAACGCTGGCTCAATCCAGAAGCAGGCGCCATGCTGGTGCTCACGGCGGATTCCACAGAGAATGCGCTGAAGCAATGCGAGCAACTGGCCGACAACCCGATTCTCAAACAGGCGCCGCTTTTCCATCCAGCCGCCCTCTGGCCCTCCGCCTCCACGCGCCAACGCCATCTAAACGCCTGGCGCACCCCTGAAGCCAGGGAGAGAATCCGCCAGCTCCAGCTTCAGCTTCAAGCCGAATGTGCGAAGGCCGCCCTGCCGCCGCGTTTCTTTGACAAGGGCTTTGACCGTCTAAATGCCACACTTGACAGCTCAAAGGAGCTGCAGGAGCCGCCGACCTTCCAGGCGATTTCGCGCCATCTGCTGCGCCACTACGACAGCTCTACCACCGCCATTCTCCTGACAGGCGCCCCCAAAATCGCCCAAACAGCCGATATTGTCCAGAGCCTCCAAGCCATGCCCAATGTCGCGCTTGTCACATCAGAAGCCTTCCAGCAAGCTGCAGCCGCTGACATACGCCCACGCCTCAACCGCATTCTCCTGCTGCTCGTACCCGTGCTGCTGCTTGCCTTGTTTCCCGTGCTGAAGCATCCGCAACATCTGCTCATCATCGTCCTGCCAGGCGTGACAGCCCTGCTGGTGGGCGGCGGCTTCGCTGCATGGCTTGGCTACAAGCTCACATTGGTCTCGCTCTTCAGTTTGGTCATGCTGACGGGCCTCGTGCTGGACTACGGCATCTTCGCCCTGCATATCGCACAATCCAGGCAGCGCACATCCGTCCAGACCTCCCTTGTCCTCTCCGCCGCAACCACCATCCTGACCACAGGCGCCCTGCTTGCCTCCAAGCATCCCGTCATGTTCCACACAGGACTGGTGCTTTCCATCGGCATTCTGCTGACCGCACTGACAGCCCTCTTTGTCGTGCCATCGCTTCTTCGCTGCACCAAGGGCAGGCTCCTACGCATCCTCCCGCTTCTGCTCCTGCTGGCCTGTGCTTCGGGCTGCATGACCAACCTTACCCCACAATCGCTGCCCCAGACACTTTCCGACGATGAAATCATTCAATTCAACAGAAAGTTCTACGCCCCTACACCTCATATCTATACGATGAAGACAAGTTACCTGTGGATGGATTTCACGATGCTGCTCGCCATTCGGACCGATGGCCGAACCATCCAGGCCGTTGGAACCGCCACCAATGGCATCACGCTCTTTTCCGTCACTGGCACCGACCCGTCAGAAAGAAAATGCTTTTTCTCCGATGCGATTCCACCCATCGCTAAACGGAAATTCTTCCCAAGTCTTGTGTATGATCTTGAGCGCATTTTCGCCAATCCCCTGGAATCGCTCCCACATTATTCGCTCATCTATGGTGGCAATCCCTGCCGCCTTCTTGAAAAAAAACACGGTCGCTTCCCACTTCGGAACTATCAGGTCGTATATTATAATTGGAACGATTCCACACATTCCTACGATACTATTCTGTATCGCAATTTCAATACCCATACCACTCTCACGCTAAAGCGTAAACAGTAGCATGTCATTTTCCCCCATCCAAAAGGCCTTGAAGGAACGCCTGGGCCCCATCACCAAGCTCCCAGACAACTCCTTTCAGGCCACCATCACCTTCGACAAGGAGTTTCCTGGCTTCGCAGGGCACTTCCCTGGCAACCCCATCGTGCCAGGCATCTGCGAAATCACCCTTGTCGAGTTGCTGGCAAAGCTTGCCACGGGAAATGACGCCCTCCGCACCAAAACAATCACCCACGTGAAGTTCCGCACCCCCCTCTTCCCTGGAGACTGCGCCACCTTCACCTTCACCCTCAACTCAACCGACACCACCACCATCCACGCCACCGCCTCCACCGCCCAAAACAAAAACATCGCCACCATCAAACTCGTGGTTAGCGGTTAGTGGTTAGTGGTTAGTGGTTAGCTTTAGCTATCACTTGCTACTTCACTTTGTTTTTTTGCAACCACACCATCATCTCCAATATAGCCTCTAGCCTCTTCTTAGTGGTTAGTTTTAGCCACCACTAACCAC
>JAFTAC010000106.1 GCA_017458805.1 Victivallales bacterium
CGATGATAGTTTTGAAATTAGCTCGCTATACATGACACCATTGCTCATCTGAACAACTACCAGGCAATTCGTGAATCCATTTGCGTACACCAGTTTGAATTGTTCAAGTTTTATGCTAAATTTTGTATGTTTTAAAACGATCGTTTTCGCAGAGAAATAATGACACACCACAACACGATAAAGGGCATCAGCCTGGGCTTGGCGGCCACGTTCATCTGGGGGATGTTCTACCCTTTGTCGCGCCTGCTCTTCGGCTACGAGGAGGATTCTGTTGAGCCGCTGAACTTCTCCGCTCTGCGCTTCATCCTGGCGGCCATCGTGATGGCTCCCGTCTTGTTCAAGCGTGAGAACCGCGTGAAGGCAGTGGATATGGTGCGCACGGAGTGGAAGGTGCTCCTGCTGTTGGGGCTGGTGGGCATGGTCGGCGAAGGCGTGCTGGTCTTCTGGTCCATCAAGTACACCACCGCCTCCCGCTCCTCCCTGATGGCGAACACCTCTCCCATCACCACCTTTCTCATATCATGGCTGGTTGGACGCGAAGCCTGCACACGCGGAAAGTTCGCGGGCATGGTGTTGGGCTTTGCCGGAGTGCTGATCCTCTTCCTCTGCAAGGGCGAGGACATGTTTGCGCAGAACGCCTCCATGCTCACAGGCGACCTGATGGCCTTCGCCAGCGGCGTCTGCTGGGCCGTCTTCACCGTCTATGGCGACAGAGTCTCCAACAAGTACGGCGGACTGCTCTGCACGGAGGTGCTGTTCCTGATCGCCGTCGCCATTGTCGTCCCCATGGCGATGATATGGAACAAGGGCTTGAACTTCTCGCTCTCCGCCCGCGCCTGGACAGGGGCCCTCTACCTGGGTGCGCTCTCCTACGGGCTGGCGGAGGGGCTATGGTACATGGCCCTGAAATACGTGTCGCCAGGCGAGCTGGGGGCGTTGGGCTATGTATCGGCGGCATTGGCGGTCGTCTCGTCTGTTCTGCTGCTCCATGAAAAAGTGACTGTGTTTGCAATAGTGGCAATAGTGTTGATTGTGATTGGCGTGGGGCTGATGCTCCGCCAGTCGGAATCGAAACCCAAGGAGTAAAAATGGTAGAAAAGCTTTCAAAGGCGGCGTGGTTCCAAGGACGCCGCGGCCCCGTTGTTCTGGTCATCATGGATGGTGTTGGCTTTGGCAAATACACGGAGGGCGACGCCGTCGCCTCCGCCTACAAGCCCACGCTGGACTGGATGCTTGCAAACTGCCCCAACACCCGCCTCAAGGCGCACGGACAGGCCGTCGGCCTCCCCAGCGACGCCGACATGGGCAACTCCGAAGTCGGCCACAACGCCATTGGCTCGGGGCGCGTCTTCGACCAGGGCGCCAAGCTGGTCAGCAGCTCCATCGCCTCTGGCAAGATGTTCCAGGGGCAGGCCTGGAAGGATGTCGCCGGCAACGTGCTTGCGAAGAAATCCACCCTGCATTTCATCGGCCTCTTCTCCGACGGCAACGTCCACTCCCACATCGACCACCTGAAGGCGATGATGACCGAGGCGGTCAATGAAGGCGTCGCCAAAATCCGCGTCCACATCCTGCTGGACGGGCGTGACGTCGGCGAGACCTCCGCCCTGGACTACGTCATCCCCTTTGAGGCCTTCCTGGCGGACCTCCGCGACAAGGGCTGCGACGCCCGCATCGCCTCTGGCGGCGGACGCATGTTCATCACGATGGACCGCTACAACGCCAACTGGCCTATGGTCGAGCGCGGCTGGAAGACCCATGTCCTCGGTGAAGGACGCCAGTTCGCCAGCGCACAGGAGGCCATCGAGACCCTCCGCAAGGAGACGGGAGCCATCGACCAGGACCTCGGGGCCTTTGTCATCGCCGAAAACGGCAAGCCCGTCGGCACCATCGAGGACGGCGACAGCGTGGTCTATTTCAACTTCCGCGGCGATCGCGCCCTGGAAATCACGGCGGCCTTCGAGCAGGATGATTTCAGCCACTTCGACCGCGTCCGCAGGCCCGACGTGGTCTATGCGGGCATGATGGAGTACGACGGCGACCTCCATGTTCCGAAACGCTACCTGACTAGCCCGCCCTCCATCGACCACGTCAGCGGCGAGTACCTGGCGGCCCTGGGACTTCGCACCCTCGCCTGCTCAGAGACGCAGAAGTACGGCCATGTCACCTACTTCTACAACGGCAACCGCTCTGGCAAAATCGATGACAAGCTGGAGGAGTACGTGGAAGTGCCCTCCGACGTGGTGCCCTTCGAGCAGCGTCCATGGATGAAGGGCGCCGAAATCACCGACGTGGTGGTCGATGGCATCCTGTCGGGCAAGTACGACTTCATCCGCTGCAACTTCCCCAACGGCGACATGGTGGGCCACACAGGCGTCTATCAGGCGGTGCAGATTGGCGTGGAGGCCGTGGACCTCTGCCTCGCGCGTATTCGCAAGGCCGTTGACAAGGTCGGCGGCGTGCTGGTCATCACCGCAGACCACGGCAATGCCGACGACATGTACGAACACAAGAAGGACGGCTCCATCCCCTCCGAAAACGGCGTGAAGAAGGTGAAGACCGCCCACTCGCTGAACCCCGTCCCCTGCATCGTCTATGACCCCGAGTTCAAGGGCGACTACAGCAAGGAACTCAAGGCGGGCCTGGGCATCAGCTCCATCGCCGCCACCTGCATCAACCTGCTGGGCTACGAGGCCCCCGCCGACTACGATTCCAGCGTGCTGCAACACTAGCACCTGTCCTGTGCCGCGAGCTCAAGCTCGCGGTTTCACCTGTCCTGTGCCGCAGGCTTCAGCCTGCGGTTTTTCTTTTCAGTAGGGCGGCGTATGCCCCGTCGTGGTCGGGCGTAGGCAGAAGTGCCTGCTCCCGAACCAAAGTGTAATCGGCGTGGCGCATTAGAAACGCCTGCACCTGTAGCTGGTTTTCATCCGCCTCGATGCTGCAAGTGGAATAGACCAGGCGCCCGCCTGGTTTAACGGCGAGGGCCACGTTGTCAAGAATCCTCCGCTGTATCTCCTGCACCTCGGCAAGCCGTTGAGGCGTGAACGCCTCGCGCACATCGGGCTTTCGCCGAATCACCCCTGTATTGGAGCAGGGGACATCCAGCAGGACGGCGTCAAAGGAGGCCTCCTGAAAGGCAAAGCTGCCCGCATCCAACACCGCAAACTCCACGTTTGGAATCGACCACAGATTCCGCTTCAGGCGAGGCAGTTTCGCCTCTGACCTGTCTGCACAAAACAACCGCCCCGTGCCCTTGAGCATCTCGCCGAGCACCAGCGACTTCCCGCCTGGGGCCGCGCACAAATCCGCCACACTCTCGCCTTCCTGCGGTGCCAGCAAAGAAGGGGCCAGGAGGGTTGCCATGTCCTGGATGTAGAAGGGGCTCTTTTCCACCCCCATCACCTCATCGAGCCCGTTGTGGCTCTCCCGTGGCGTGAACAAAACCGCCCAGGGTGCCCACCCTGGAGCCTTCACTGGTGCAAGCCATTCAGGCACAGCCACAGCCTGCGGCGGCCAGCCACGCATGCGCAAAATCGTCTGCGCAGGGTGCTGAAGCACGTCGGCAATTCGTGTGCTTTCCTCTTCGCCATACTGCTTCAGCCAGCGCTTCCACAGCAAATCAGGTATCTCGCTGCGGACATTTGGCGGGGCGGCCTTCAGCAGCCCTTCCATTCCCGTCTGGCGGTAGTCATCCAGCAGCCGACGCAGAAAGGCGTTGACAAAAGCGCCTTCGCTGCTGGAATGGCGCCTTTTGGCATAGCCCACGGCCACATCCGTCACAGCCTCGGGTGCAACGCCGTCCATCCAGAGCATCTCGGCCATAGCCCAGGTAAGCAAATTGCGCGTGCGTCGCTTCACCCTGCCTGTTCGTCGCGTCTCAATCAGCCAGTCGATGCTCAACGAGTGCCGATAGACGCTCAAAAGCAGGTTATGCAGCAACTTGTCGCCAGGCGCAGGCTGCTCGCCCCCCTCCAACGCCTCGACCACATCCACCAGCGATTGCTCCATTTTGTTGTTTTTCACTTGAAAAAGCCCTTTTATTATCACTATCCGTATGGAATTTCTGTAAAATGACTATATAATATAATCTATTAGTTGTCGTTTTGAACTCATACACACACGAATCAGAGAGGAGAACACTATGAAGCTAGCAAAATTAGGTGTACTTGGTTGCGGTCTCGCATTGATGGTCAGCGGCTGCGCAAACTGGGGCGAGACGGAGCCTGTCCTCGGAAACGGCGGAAATCCCTATCAGCAGCCACAGGCGCAGGAGCCTCCAGCGCGCATAATGGTCAGCAATCTCGTAGAGGAGCCCGCCACGCCCAGGTCCAACCGTGAGTTGGCGGCCCTACGCGCGGATTTCGACGCACTTCGCGAGGAGCAAAAGCTCCTCACCGCGCGAATCATCGGTCTCGAACAGGACAATCTCCGCAAGGACGCACAAATCAAGGAGCTCCAGTCCCTGCTTGACGACATGGACAAGCGCTCCGCCGACGTCGATCAGAAGTGGCGCAACCGAATGACCGAACTCAGCACCACCATCAACAGCGAACGCGAAGCCCGCAAGCGCGAACTTGAAAACTTCAGCAAAATCATCGCCAGCGAAATCGACAAAAACGCGCCAGCGCCTGCCGCGCCCGTCAACATCTCCGTCATCACAGTCCAGAAAGGGGACACCCTCAGCGGTATCGCCGCCGCCGCCAAGACCACGACCGCCGAAATCAAACGGCTCAACAACCTGAAATCCGACACCATCTACCTTGGGCAGCAGCTCAAGGTCCCTGTGAAATAACCATTTAAAGTTGTTTATGGATAAGAAAACTTTCAAGAAAGAGGTACTGTCTCTTCTGGTACGCAACGCGCGAATCTCCACCCAAGAGATTGCAAACAGGCTTGGCGCATCGGAAGGGGAAGTATTGGCTACCATCGAAGAACTGGAAAAGGAGCGCGTCATCGTCGGCTATACTGCCATCGTCAGTGACGAAGCGGAGTCCAACGAGGTGCGCGCCATCATCGAAGTCGCAGTCCAGCCTGAGCGGGACACGGGATTCGACAACGTCGCCGAACGCCTGGCGCGTTTTCCCGAAGTCCGCTCCGCCTATCTGGTGTCGGGCAAATACGACCTGCGGCTGGAAGTCGTGGGGAATAGCCTGCAGGCCGTCGCCTCCTTCGTCGCGGGGAAACTCGCCTCGCAGGACGGCGTGAAATCCTGCGCCACCTACTTCCTTCTGAAGAAATATAAAGAATCAGGCGTACAGTTCGCGAGAGAAGAAAAACATGAACGACTCAAAATTGTCCCATAGCAAATGGATAGCTGACCATATCGCGGCCCTGCCCAAAAGCGGCATCCGCGACTTTTTCGACCTTGTCTGCACGATGGACGAGGTCATCTCCCTGGGTATCGGCGAACCCGATTTCGCCACGCCGTGGCACATCCGAGAGGCCTCCATATACGCCCTGAACAGAGGCTACACGAGCTACACCTCGAACCTTGGCGACCCGCGCCTGCGCAAGGCCATCTGCAAGTATGTGGAGGAGAACTTCCACGCCTCCTACGACCCAGCCACCGAGTGCATCGTCACCGTGGGGGTCAGCG
>JAFTAC010000107.1 GCA_017458805.1 Victivallales bacterium
ATCACCGGACTTCTCATCCTCGAAACCTTCGTGGGAGAGGACGCGAGGCGGCAGACCAAGCAGTTCATAGACCTCAGCGGCGGTCATCGTCTCATTGACAAGCAGCGCCTCAGCCAGCTTGACCAGCATGTCCTTGTGCTCGGTGAGGATCTTGGTGGCACGCGCCTCTGCCTCATCGACAAGGCGACGCACCTCGACGTCAATTTCGCGGGCCGTCGTCTGGCTGACCCCATCCGTGCGGGTAATGTCGCGTCCAAGGAAGACATGCTCATGGGGAGCCGCGTAGTTCAACGGACCGAGAGCCTTGCTCATGCCCCATTCGCAGACCATCCGCTTGGCCATGGAAGTTGCCTGGCGGATGTCCATCGAGCCGCCCGAAGTCAGCTCGTTGAAAATAAGCTGCTCGGCACAGCGTCCGCCCATGCCCATGGTCATCATGTCCACCGCCTCGTTTTCGGTAATGTCGTAGCGGTCGGTCTCAGGGATGAACATCGTTGCGCCCATGGCCATTCCGCGTGGAATGATGGTCACCTTGTGGAGGGGTTCCGAATGCTCGCAGAAAAGGTTGACAAGGGTATGCCCCGCCTCGTGATAGGCAGTCAGCCTGCGCTGGCGGTCGGTCATCTTGCGGCTGCGGCGCTCCTTGCCCCACTGCACCTTGTCCCTTGCCTCATCCAGCTCTGCCATACCGACGCTCTGCTTGTTGGCGCGCGTCGCGATGATGGCCCCTTCATTGAGCAGGTTCGCCAAATCGGCTCCGCTGAAGCCTGGGGTACCACGGGCAATCTGACGCAAATCGACAGCAGGATCCAACTTGATTTTCTTCGCATGAATCTTCAGGATTTCATAGCGCCCCTTGTGATCAGGAAGGTCGATGACCACCTGACGGTCGAAGCGCCCTGGACGCAGCAACGCTGGATCCAGCACGTCTGGCCTATTGGTGGCGGCCAGCACGATGACGCCAGAATTCGGCTCAAAGCCATCCATCTCCACCAGCATGGCGTTCAAGGTCTGCTCGCGCTCATCATGGCCGCCGCCAATGCCTGTAAAACGTGAACGACCAACCGCATCGATTTCATCGATGAAAATCAGGCATGGTGCGTTCTTCTTTCCCTCGTCGAACATATCGCGCACACGGGAGGCACCAACACCGACAAACATCTCTACAAAATCAGAGCCAGAGATGGAGAAGAAGGGAACACCAGCCTCGCCCGCAATTGCCTTCGCCAGCAGAGTCTTGCCTGTTCCAGGCGGTCCAACCATCAGCACGCCGCGCGGCACACGCCCGCCGAGGCGCTGGAACTTCTCTGGCGCCTTCAGGTAATCCACGATCTCCTGCATCTCCTCCTTCGCTTCCGTGATGCCAGCCACATCCTTCAGAGTTATGCCTGTGTCGGACTGGTTCAACAGCTTCGCACGGCTCTTCCCGAACTGGAAAGCCGCACTGTTGGCGGAACGCATCTGGCGGATAAAGAAGAAATAGAAGAGCAGTGCCAACACCGCTATGGGCACCAGTGAAAGAAACAGGTTGCCCCACAGGCTACTGGACTGCTTCACATCCCGTTGCGGACAGTTGCTGCGAATAAGCGCCTCCAGAGAATCCGTGTAAATCACCTTGGTCTCATACTTGCGAAGCCCGTCAGGTGTACCAGGGGACACGGCCAGTGGCCAGTACTCCCCCTTGATGCGCTGGATGCTGCTGGAGGACTGCTCCTCAACAACCGCACGGGTGATGCGATTTGCATTTAACAGCATCTCGAAATCAGAGACCGAAAGAACGTCTATCTTATCTATGTCGCTCTTCTTGAATGAAAAATAAAACAACACAGGCAGAGCCACCAAAAGAACGAGCCACATAAGTAGTGGCCGCACGATGGAAGGACCATTCTCCGAAGGATTTCTGCCGTTCTGATTCGAGTTTGAACGCTTTGGATTATCCGACATCTTCTTGATAAATAACGAGACAACTGCAGATTTGACTTATCGGGCTCATTATGCGCCTGCATAAGACAATTTGCAATTGTCTATATTGTAACTCTTCCCCACACTAACAAATATTCAGTTACCGCTGAACATCGGCACAACGAAGTAGCCGATTGCACCAAGGATGCCCAAAATCAGCAAAATGATGATGACCATGAAGACCGCATTCTGCTTCTTGTTGTCACGCAAGCTCGGGGGACGCTTCGGGGGTTTCGCGATGCCCAACGACTTCAGGTTGGACGTGTGGCTCACGTCTCCTGTGTCATCCAGATTGATGACCGTCATCGTTCGGCTTCCTTCAGACTTGTGGCCTTCCGTGTTCTCGAAGAGCACCTCGATATTGCCGAACTGCAAAAGGTCGCCATTGTTCAACAACACAGGTTCATCCGTCTCCGCCAGCTTTTCGCCATTGACGCGGGTACCATTTGTGCTGCCCTCATCTTTAAGGAAATACAATCCATCCTCATTCTTGATGAATGTGCAGTGATGTCCGCTTATGGTCGGCTCGGGGATGCAGATGTCCGCTGTGTCTGAACGCCCGACAGTATAGCTGTCATTGGTCAGCACGTATGAAGTACCCTGCAACTTATCCGACAAGATTGTGATTTTGATGTTTGCCATTTTAACCTGCCGTGTTGTTTTATATACTTATGTTGTGTTTTTATGGATAGACCCACTTTAAGATAATATATCACTGAAAAATGTCAATTACATATTTGCTTTTTTTTAATTTGTAATTAGCAATTAG
>JAFTAC010000108.1 GCA_017458805.1 Victivallales bacterium
AGGAGGTCTTTGACGTTTGCCCCTATCAGAATGAGACTATCACCTGCAATCCAGGCAACGTTCCGAATGTTGCCTGCGATGCCGTCAACTGCCACGTCCGCTTCCGTAATCACTATCTGGATGAAGAATCTCTCCAATCGTGCGAAATCCCCGCCGAGATTCCCTTTGTGGTCGAAAAAGGCGGACGCCACTTCCAGCGTGAAGACCTCTATGCGTTTGACGGCGCATCCTGCTGTTATTTGGTTCGTGAGTTCAAAGCCGATTCTCCTGTCCAAAACGTACAGGTCCGCTTTTATGCCGATTGTCCGCACAAGTGCTGGATTGACGGCAAACTGCTGGTCACGGTTGATCATCACTCCAAGATGGAATCAAATTACGGCGCCACGCCAAAGGTCGATCTTACTGGCGATTGGCAGCGGATTGTCATCAAGCTGGCATCGCATCTTGACAGATTCCAGTTCCAACTGGCTTTCTACAATCAGGTGGAGACCATTACACGGGCAATATCGCCTTATGTTCCATTAACGACAAAAATCCTTCATAATCCCCCCAAAACAAAATAACCTCAAAACCAAAGGGAAACCATGAAAACTCTGCGTTTCACATTAATTGAACTCCTCGTCGTCATCGCCATCATAGCCATTCTGGCGGCCATGCTGCTGCCAGCCCTCTCGAAGGCCCGCGAGAAGGCTCGCGCCATCTCCTGCACCAGCAACCTCAAGCAGATTGGTCTTGGCTTCGCCATGTACTCCCAGGACTACAACGACTGGAATGTCTGGATGTATAACTACGCCGTCGCCTCTGGTCAGGCACCCCTCTACTGGTGGCAAGACGCCATCGCCCCTGTCTATGTCGGCGACTACAAGATGGTCGTCTGCCCCTCCCATGCCACCCCCATCAGCTACAACACCTACCGTCCCGAATCCACAGGCTCCGTCCACTATGACGCTCCCTTCAAGACCAGCTACGCCAGAAATGTCGTGTTATGTGGCTACGCCGTAAAGACAGCTGTGGACAGCATGCATGTCCTCCACGAGTACAAGACCCCGTCCGAGACGAGCAACTGCGTTGACTCCACTGACACCGAAGTCCGCTACTGGAAATACCCTGCGGAGAGCCTTACGATTGGCCATTCCGAGTGCCGTCTTGGCGTCCGCCACAACAAAAACTTCAACGTGGTCATGATTGACGGCCATTGCGAGGCACTCAACTACTCCAATCCAGAAAGCAAGCTCTGGAAAGTAAAATAGCCTGACATTCCCCCGTGCAAAGCGGCGCATGGCCATTACCCTGAGCCGCGCGAAATCCATGCTTTATGGATTGCTCTGTTCCCCGCAGTCTTCGCAAACTTCCCTTGGGGAACAGAGCACTATTCTTTTGGAATTGACATAAATCTTCTCTCCCGAATTGCAAATCCGCAAAACCATGCTAATTTTTTATTGTATGTTTTTTCGGGAGTTCCATACCACAAAAGGACTGATCCACCCATGCCTCCTTTCAGAAAATATACTGTCTTCATCTGTTTCGTGATCTGTGCCGTTGTTGCCTTGGCGGATGACCACATGGAAAACAGCGACAAGCTCAACGAAGGTCTGCTCTACCATGCCACGTTTGACAACACACTGAAGGCGGAGCGCGCCGCTGGCGAGGCCATGCTCACCGCATTTGGCCCCGAAGACCAGCGGTTTGCCCCAGGAATCAAGAACCAGGGTCTGCGCATCGGCGTAAACGACGCCAAGGAAAAACACTATGCCACAGTGCCCGTAAGCAAAAACATTGACCACAAGCAAGGCAGTATCAGCTTCTGGTTCAAGCCAGAGAACTGGGACGGCACCTGCAAGGATTTCAACCTCTTTGTCAGCGGTGTGCAGAAGAACAACTATTTTTACATCTACAAATACGGTGCGCCAAGTTTTGGCTTCTGCACAATCAACGCAGGGAAAAGCACGTTCAAGCAGACCAGTTCCCAAGATTGGAAAAGGGGGGAATGGCATCACATCGCCGTTGTGTGGGCCTCCGACTATCAGCGGGTTTTCTTTGACGGCAAACCAATCGTCACCGATTCGCGCCAGCTGGCGAACGAGCCCATGACCGCCTTGTATCTTGGGGCACGCGGCTGGGAAGCGGAGAAAGGAACCAGCATCCTTGACGAGCTTAAAATCTACAACCGCCCGCTTTCGCAGCAGGATATTCAAGCCGAATTCAGCCGTTTCGGCAAGAGTTCTGACGGCTCAGGCAAATCCTCCTTTACCATCGGCCAGGGGCATGTCAATGTCGATGGCGTGCTCTCCGATGGCGAATACGGCTTTGCCAACACTGGATTTGTCCTCATACCTGATGGCTACGCCAGCGAGCAGACCAGTTACGCCTTGAGCCATGATGACAACTATATCTATGTTGCCGCCCAGGCCATGCTCCCCCGTGCCCCGATTTGCAACATCGCGGTTCGGGACGGCGATGTCTTCACGGATGATTCCATGGAGATCTGGCTCTCCAACGCGGGCGGAAAACTTTACCAGTTCATCTTCAACACAAAAGGCGTTCTGTATGATGCCTTGCCTCTGGAGAAGACTGGCCCAAACTGGAACATCAAGGATTATCGGGCCGCCTGCACCGTCAAAGACAGGCTTTGGACTTTGGAGGTGGCGCTCAACAAGGCAGAACTGGGCGGCGGCGATGACTGGCTGCTGAATCTTGGTCGCACGACCTTTGTCGGCGACAAGCCAGTACCCACCTCAATGATGCCAGTGCGCAAGCACCTGGGTTATTCGGACCGTGAGCATTATGCAGAATTGAAGCTGCGGAAATCCGCTCCCGTCTTTCGGCTCAAGTCCCTGGGCAACATCAACAACGGCGACTTGGATTTGCTTATCGAAACCCCTTGCCAGGTCACGGTAGGCAACCGCACCGACGCCTTGAGCAACTACAAGGAGGTATTCACCCCGAAGGATGGCAAGATCGCCAGCAGGCAGAGGCTGGCCCCTGGCGGACGGCTGGAGATTGTCGCCGACGGCGTGTTCAAGCATAGCTATCAGACCAAAAAGCTATCGCCAGTCTCCATTCAGTACATTTTCGTTGACAAGGGTGGCACGTTGCAGGTGGCAGTCAAAAATGAGAGCGGGGAAGATGGCGGCAAGCTTACGTTGAACATGAAAAGCCGCGCCACTGGCAAGGTTTACAGCTAGACCACCACGGTCCAAGGTGCCAATTTCTTCTGGAATGTGGGTTTTGACATCTCCTCCATGCCGCCTGGGGATTATGATTTCGAGGGATTCTATACCGATCCAACGGGGACGGCCCATGCCCCCTTTGTTCAAGTGATGCGCAAGCCAAGTTCTGTCAATGCGTGGGACAACAACACAATCGGCATCTATCCAGACGAGGTTCCTCCGCCTTGGAAGCCCATTGCCGTCAATGGGCAAAGCGTCAAAACTCTGTTCCATTCATTGAGTTGGAACGTTTCCCTTTTCCCAGCCAGCATGGCTGCCATGGGACATGATATTCTTGCGGGGCCCGTGCAGCTGCTGATCAACGGCAAGGAGTTGCGGGCCATCAGCGGCAGATGTGTCAAACAGGCGCCAGACAAAGTGGAATATCTCACCAGCGGCACGCTGGATGGAATCAAGGCCGTCTGTCATTTCACAATTGAGTTTGACGGCATGACCTGGGTGAAAATGACGCTTGACGGCAAGGACCAGACGATTGACAGCATGATATTCCAGCTACCCCTAAAGCCGCAGTTTGCCGCGCAGGTGCACTCCTGCGAAATCGACAAGCATGTTGGCAACCCCGCCATCGCCTACACGGGCGTGCTGCACAACGGCTACTGGCAGAAGAACCTTTACAACCGACCTGCCTTCTGGGTGGGCAATGACCATGCAGGGGTGGCGTTCTTTGCAGAGAATCTGATTAACTGGGTGAACTTGGACCGCAATAAATCCGCCGAAATCATCGGCGGGAAAGAAAAAGCCCTGGTCAAAATGACCATCATCGACAAGCCTGTGCCACTTGATGGCAGCCGCAGTTATGAGTTCGGGCTGCAAATGACTCCTGTCAAAAACTATAATCCCACACCTCGCACCAACCGTTTGGGTGTGGACTGGGGCTGGGGAACCCCCGTGAAGTATTTCAACTATTATGATTCTGGCGAGGAGTTCTTCAACAGAGAAAGCCATGACCAGCGCCGTTTGCCAATCTTGAAGCGCAACGGCAGGTACTTTCTGTACATTGCCAGCAATGGCGCATCGCCCTACGCCCCTGAATGGGCGTGGTTTGCACGAGACTGGACCTCAAACAAGATCGGCGACTACTACATTGAGGTGCAAATCAAAGACCTGGCGGCGCGCAATCACGATGTCTGGACATACGCTTGCCTGAACAGCAAATCCTTCCGTGAGTTTCTGCTCTGGCAGCTAAACAATGTAATCAACGACCCCGCATGGGATATCCAGAATATCTACTTCGACCTGGTCGGGCCTAGGCTCTGCGCCAACACCGAGCACGGATGTGGCTGGCGTGACGATTCGGGGAACATGCGGCCCACGCTGAACATCCGAGGGGTACGTGATTTCCAGAAGCGCATCTATTCGCTAATGAAAAAACGTCATCCAGAGGGGCTGCACTATTACCACGTCACAGGGCAGCCCGCGCTTCCCGTTGTCAACTCCTTCTGTGACGCCGTGGTGGAGGGGGAATCCTTCTACAACAACTACCTTCCAGATAAGGAAACATATTTTGGCGCAGTCGATCCAGACGGTTTCCGCGTGGCTTACAGCGGCGAAAAGTGGGGCTATCAGCTGATTTTCATCCCACAGCTGGAACGCTCCGCCATGTTTCAGCGTCCCGAGCGGCGCAAATTGTGGAATATGCCGAATCCGCCCGAGGCGATGGATCGCGCCAATCGTCATATTGCAGGGTATTTTTATGCGCATGACATTTTGGCATGGGGCGGCGGCGGATCCTTCTATACGTTTTACAACAAGTGCTGGCAGAAACAGCAGGCCTTTTTCAGCCCTTGGGACAGCAATGTGCAGTTCATCGGCTATTGGGCGGACAACAAGCCTTTTACGGTTAAATCCATGGATTCCGAACGTGTGCTGGTTTCAGCATATCTCAAAGGCCCCAAGGCCATGGTGGCAATCAGCAACGATACAGATAAGCCACAAACGGTCGAGGTCACCTATCCAGGCAAAAGACTCATGGAATCCT
>JAFTAC010000109.1 GCA_017458805.1 Victivallales bacterium
CTTTGTCAATGAAATCGAAGCAGCGCAGCTCGCGCAGATGCCCCTTGACACCGCAGAAGACACGCTTCTCGACGCCTTGACCGCCCGCTATCCCGATACGGAGATTGTGCTGACGCTCGGCGACAAAGGTGCCCTCTACAGATTCAAGCAGGAGCGCATCTTCACACCAGCCCGCAAGGTCAACGCCGTTGATACCACCAGCGCGGGAGATACCTTCATCGGATATTTCCTCGCGGAGAGGATCAACGGCGCAAACGCCGCCACAGCCATGGAACACGCCACTCTTGCCTCCGCCGTCACGGTCACCCGCAAGGGGGCCGCCGCCTCCATCCCAAAACCCGATGAGCTTCCGTAAGGAAGTGCTAATCAGCCTCATTAAGATGTGCGAGCTCCGTCTCGCACAATTGTGCATGAAGATGCGCCAGCTCGGCTGGTACACCCCAACAAAACCAAATCACACAGATTATGTTACGTCTCCTTCTCATAGCGATTGTCCTGTTTGCCAGCCTGCACCTCACTGCCGATTTCGTCATCGACCGCCAGAATTTCAAGGCGGCGCGTCCAGCGCGCCACGACAACTATGTCATTGATTGTGCCGTCACATCGCCTGATTTTGCGGTCGTACTGGGCCATGCCGACGGCAAGCCCTGCGCCTTGCTGAAGGGAAGCAAGCGTGGAATAAGCCTTCAGAAGGTCACGCCAGAGGGCATGGATAAGCTGGCGGAAGGACCAGCCGCCGCTCAAACCATCACCATTCGCAACTTCAACCACTTCATCGAGGTGCTTTCTGGCGGCAAGCGGCTCGTTTTAACGATGACCGACGGCATTGGACGTGGCGACATCGGCTGCGTCAACTGCAACGTCACCTCCTACCAGCGCCTGGAACCCATCACCTTCGGCGATGACTTCATGCGGACAGACGAGGAGGCGAAGGAGTGGGGGCTCTGGCAGCCCGTCAGCGGAAACTGGCTCATCCACTCTGTCATGGAGCGCATTCATGCCAATCCCTCCGCACGCATCCGCGAAGGTCGCGAACCAGTGCCAGACCGCAGTCCAAACCCCTTCTGCATAGCGGGTTCTGCCGAAACAGGCGAAGCGCTTATCATCACGGGGCAGCCCTTCTGGTGCCAATACGAAGTTGGAGTTTCAGTGCGTCCCGCTCAGGGAGCCCATTTCGGGCTGGCCTTTTCCGTGCTGGATCAGAACAACCTCTGGCTCTTCAGATGGACCCTGCCCTCGCTGGGCATGAAGGCCTCAACACTGGAGCTCATCCAGCGCAAGGACGGCAAAGATACCGTCCGTGCCTCCCGCCTGCTGGAGGGCCGTGCCGAAAACTGGCAGCGCCTCTCCGTTGCCCTCCATGGCAACCATATCACCGCATTGCTTGACGGCCTCCCCGCCCTACAAGTCGAAAGCGACGAAGCCGTTGGAGGCAAAATCGGCCTCTACTCCACGGGAGCCACCGAGTGCCGTTTCGATGACGTTGTGGTAAAAAGCCTCACGGACCTGGAGCTGGCGCAGCTTCCGCCAGTCGCCATTCATGAACTCTCTGGCAAATGGGAGGTCAACGACAATGCACTCCGCCTCAAGAAAGCGGGACGCGACCTTCTTCCCATGGTTGTATTCGGCTACAAGGACATGGACAAAGCATCCATCGAAGCTGTTTTCACGGGCAAGGGCACCTGTGCCCTGATTGGCGCCTGGAAGGACAAGGGCAACTACTGGCTGGCCTCCTGCACGGATGACAACGGTGGAACCGCCTATCTTGAGCGTGTTTCCAACGGCAAAAGCACCTGCCTCGCCAAAACCGTCTTCAAGCGCCCCCAGACCGCCCATGCAGGTCTTTTCTACACAGACGACGGACACATCGAGTATCGCGTAAACGGCGAACTGCTTCTGCGGGCACCACATTCAGGCGCGACACAGGGCCAGCCAGGCGTGGCACTCGTAAAAGGGATAGCCGCCGATGCAGTGAAGCTGCTCTCCATGCCAAAACAGGATTGGGAGCGCCCCGTGGAAATCGAACGATTCGCCAACGACCCGTTCATGCAGGGGTGGGCCTCCACCCGCTATGCATGGGTCCGCCAGGGCAGTGACGATGAAGCGGACAAGTATCCGCAGCGCCACCTCTTCACTGGCGACATCTACGGAGCCCTCAAGCTAGACACGCCCCTTCTTCCAAACCTCTCCTTCCTCTTTGGCAGCGACACTCTTTCACGCGATAACAGCTACGCCATCGACTGCAAGATTGACGAAGCCACAGGAAACGGCTCCATCACCTTGAGCCGCAACGGGAAAGAAGTTGCAAGCGGCACCTTCACGGGGCTTAAGAAAACCATCATCGAAGGCTCGCAGATCATCGACGAGAAAATCGGCGCAAGGCCCCGCACGCCCGATACCCCGACATACGGCAAGCTCTCCATCACGCGAGACGGTCGCGTCATCTATGTCTGCCTGAATGGCGAGGAACTCTTCTCCTTCACCGATGCTGCTCCGCTCACAGGCCGTGCTTTGGAGACCACCATCCCCTGCCCCGTCGATTTCATCCACTTCGGCGTGCGCCGTGAAAAGCTGCTCGACTACCTCTTTGAGCAGGCGGAGACCGACTGGGGCGCCATTGGACGCTGGGAGGTCACCAACCGCTTCGCATGCGACCCGCGCTGGTCGCACATGAACGGCGAATCCAAGGGCACAGCCGCCATCTGGAGCAAGTTCCAGCTGCCAGGCGACTACACCATCGAATGCTTCGCTGGCATGAGAATGCGCCAGGGCGACCTTCTGGAGGGCGCAAAGCTCTCCTATCCGCGTGTGGGCGATATCAACGTAGCCCTAAATGCCGATGGCACAGAACTTTTCAGCGGCTACAACTTCATCGTGGCCGCCTGGGACCAGAACTGGTCTGAAAAGTGGAGCTGCCTCTATCGGCAAACCGATATTGTCGCAAAAAACGACGTGGAGCTGATTCCCCGTGGACGCCACTACTCCCCGCAGGCTCGCGCCATCAAGCAGGTGTGGGACCCAGGTGGACGCCCCGTCCACGGCGCATGGTACTCCCTGAAAATCCGCAAGACTGGCCCACAGTACGATATTTGGTTCGACCAGTACCCTGTCTTCTCGTTCAAAGACCCGTCACCGCTCTCCGCTGGCAAGCGCATCGCCCTCTGGACGCAGCACAACAGCATCGTTATTGCACGTATGAAGGTGGGCTACAGGCAGTTGGAACGGACACTGCCAGTCGCCAAGGACAAATCCCCTGCCCCCACCCCCGCCAAGGAAGATTCTTCCAGGCCTCCCGTTGACACAGACTACACGGCAGATTTCAGCCAGGGGCTCTGCGGGCTTTCCAGCTGGAACGGCGACCAGTCCGCCGAACTGACCATCCTGGATGCCAAGACTGTCCGTGCGGAGAACGTCAACTCTGGCGGCGATTTCGGCGTCCTGCTTCCCTTTACTGGCTTCAATATCCGCAAGATGGAACGCCTCTCCTTTGATGTGAAGGCCATCAAAGGTGCCTCCGTTAACCTCTATGTCTCTGTCGCTGAATATCCTCAGAAAATATTCTTTGTGCCCCTGACTGGACCAGAGGAAGAGACCCACCAACTTGTCAAGCTCTGCCCGCCAGTGAAATCCAAGAGCCTCTCGCTGGATTTGGCACGGCTTTTCGAGGGTGCCCTGCCCTACGCCACCAAGCTGACCTGCGACGGCATGGTCGTGGGGATGCTTCATGAAGGCTACCTCAACGCAGGTTCCACCAGCAACCACCAGGGAGCCTCCTTCGAGCTCGCCAAGCTCGCCTTGAAGGTTACGGGTGGACTATCCGCAAATCCACCCAAGACCCCCCCTGCCGACAAGGGCGATTGGGGCTTCACGCCCATCTCAATCGTGTTCGACAATGAATCGCGGGATGCCCCCAACTTGAACGCATGCTCCCTCACTATCGGCACCACGACGCTAACCGCCATACCGCTTAACTCGACCTACGACGCCGCTAAGCGTACCCTCACCTTCTTGCCTCTCTTCCCCGCCATCCCCGAAGCCAAGCTCAACGAACCCGTCACCGCCACCTTCAAATGGAAGAACATCCTGGAAGACAAGGAGAACAGCCTGACCTGGACGATGTCGCCAAAGCCATCCGCGGACAATTTCCCGCCGACTGCCCCCATCATCGACCCGTCCCAGTGCATATTGACGGCCAGCGACTTCAAGTCCAATACCCCCGCTGCCAACAAGGAGACCACGGAAATAACCTACACCAGGCGTGAAGACGGATTGCCCTACGCTCACGTGAAGGCAAATGTGGCGGGCTCAGGCCTCACTTTCACCTGCGGTTTCAAGCCCTTCCATGCTGCCAACTACCCCGTCCTGCTCTTCGACTACGCCATTCCGCCAGAGACCTTCATCGACCTGCGCCTGAACCTCCAAGGCCGTCGTAACCGCAACTTGATGGGCATGACAGATTTGGACAGAGGGCAGAATCTCCTCCAAGACACTCTGAAAGAGATTGTTGCAGATGGTCAGTGGCACACATCCCAGATCAACATCCTCGATTTCGTCCTTCGCGAGTCCTCGCCAGACGCGCTTGATGACATCAACTGGCTGCGCAAAGAGCTGAATATGAACGAAGTCGCCTTCGGAAACTTCGGCTACAGTGGAAGCGCGCCCACATCGGAGTACAGGATTTCCAACATCCA
>JAFTAC010000110.1 GCA_017458805.1 Victivallales bacterium
ACTAACCACTAACCACTAACCACTAACCACTAACCACTAACCACTAACCACTAACCACTAACCACTGTTTTAAGTTGGCCGCCTTTTCCAGTGATGCGGACGCACAGTCGCTTGCAGGGGACTTTCTGGTAGTTCAGGTATCCCGTGCCGTCCAACAGCTCGACTGGAGCGGAGAACTCTGCGTGAAGAGCGGTGGAGCCATTGGTCAGAAGAACCTTGTTGCCTGGCAGAATCTCCGCCTTCACATCAGGGTGGAGATTGAAGATGAACTCCATCGTCACCTCACGGTCGCACTCAACCGTGTCAAACAGGGTTAGCCCTGCTATTTCCACAGTTGCCGTGCGTCGCCAGGTCACTCCCTTCCATGCGGGGACTTTGCTATGCATCACAGCTGTAAGCACGTTGCCATTCCACGGCGAAAGCTCGTTCGTCGGGGCGACCAGCCAGTGGTAGCGCCCTTCGAGGATGCTGTCGCCCTGCCCGTCGATGAGCAGGGTCGAGTGCGCCTGAGGCTGTTTGAACCACTCGGCAAAGGCATCGTCATCGTAGCTGCAGCAGCCCGAATCCACGAGGAAGGGCCTGCCGCCGTGGAAATAGGTGACTGCCAGCTTGCCAGCGTGGTAGTGCGACAGCGCATCCAGCAAGGGGGATGCATCCAGCAGGAAGTACTGCCCCCCGTCACGCTTGACGGCAATCTGCGAGGCATCAAGCGAAACCGCATAGTTCTGCCGCCTCTCGCCATTCTGGATGGTGCTGAGGAAAATCTCCATGTCCAGCGGATAGCCGTCGCTGATGACGGGCGACAGACCGTCGGGCTGGCAGAGATATCCACACACGTCAAAGGCCTTCTGAACACGCTGGATGGCTTCGGGGGAGAGGCCGCTTTTTCCGCAGGCTTGAGACTGCGGCACAGGACAGGCGCTTTTTCCGCGGGCTAAAGCCTGCGGCACAGGACAGGCGGGCGTGCCGACACCGTCCTGAGGGCGCACTCCTTTAGAGTGCGCCCGCTCCGAAAGAGCTTTCATATCGCGGGCAATCCAGCACTCGAAGAAGTGGTAGGAGGGGCTTAGGTCGATGAGCATCCCGTCGGGGAGGAAGTCGTTCAGGATGTGGTATTCGCAGAGCGACAGGGCGGTTTCGCGCCACTCGGCGGCCTCGGGGGCATCTTTGAAGTAGTCGGCGGCATAGAGCAGGGCGACAGCGCGAAGGGCCTGGTGGTTGCCTCGTGCGGGTATGGAGCCGTATTTTTCCACCCAATAGATTTGCTGCCCGTGCTGGAAGAGCATCTCGTCCAGCTCCTCCCAGTCCTGGGGCGAAAAGCTGGGTGAATTGCGCATGAACCAAAGGGCGTGCAGGGTGTGGATGATTCGGCTGGCAGGCTGGAAGTCAAACCACTGGTAGGGGATGTCGGCATCGTAGCTGCTGCCCTTGGCATTGTAGTCGTGGTCGCGCTTGTAGAGCACGTCACGCTGAAGCTCGCAGGCGGCCTCGCAAGTTGGCGGCGGCAGGTAGGTGCGCTTGAAGCGCAGCAGAATCTGCCGCAGGAGCTGCGCCAGCTTTTCGTCGCCATGGAGAGCATACTGATGTGCGATGGGCACAATGAAGTACATGCGGTTGATCCAGCAGCTTTTCTCGATGGTGCTCCAACGCTCGTATTTCAGGAAATCAATGGCTTCCAGGGGGCCGAAATCCGCCAGTGCGCCATTCAGAACCGCCTCTGTGATGGATGCGTCATCTACAGAGCCGAGGATTTCACGCTGTATGAATGTCCCGCCGCCATCCACAGGGTACAGCTCGAAGAAGTTGTGCTTCATCAGTAGCTCTGGTGAAAGGACAGGGGTGAATTGGTCGATATGTTTCATTGCGTTTTTCCTTTTGCTAACTAAGGGACGGGGGATGCCCTGCGCCCCCCAGTTACCTCCGTTCTACGCCTGTGGTGTTCTGTTGAGCTATATCGGTCTTCCAGGCTTCGGGGTGTTCGTATTTGAGGTTGAGGTTGGTGAAGGTCACATCGCAGGCATAGTTGAGCTCGAAGGGGGCATCGGTCTCCTCGATCATGCAGAACTTGCGCGAAGTTTCGGGGATGTCGAGCTTGCCATCGACATTCAGGCGGATGTTGTTGAAGTGTATGTCGTAAATTGAGCCGACGCCGTTCCCGCGCAGCACAGAGGGGTGCCGCACGTGTCCATCGACGTTTTCGATGACGATGTCGTGGATGGACTTGGTGCAAGGATGCTCCTTCACGAACTTGTAGTCCAGCCGCAGGAAGGCCAGCTGCTCCACATCAACGTGGAAGTTGCGGAACGCGAGGTCGTGGATTTCCACGCCTTCGCTGAGGTCGCTGTACTTCGGGTTGATGTGGATTGCCATGTGGCTGTCGTAAACGGCGATGTTGCTGAACTGGCAATGGCGTATCTCACCGCTGCCAACGCCAACGCGGATGGCGTGGGCATAGTGGCTGTGGAAGATGCAGTTGGAGACGGTCACCCACTCGCAGGTCCTCGGGTTCTTCAGCTTTTTCGAGCAGGCTCGAAGCGTGAAGGCATCGTCTCCCGTGCTGATGTTGCAGTTGGTGACAACCACCTTGCTACAGCAATCCACGTCGATGCCGTCGTTCTCGCCCACATACGGGCTAGTCTGGATGGTGACGCCTTGGATGGTCACGTTTTCGCACCCATACAGGAAGCATGACCAGCCAGAGGAATCCTCGATGCTGAAGTCGGAGAGCCGCACATTGGTGCATTCGCAGATGAACATCATCTGTGAAGGACGCCAGCACTTGCAGTTCCACAAAGGCTGGCCGCCCAGGGCAGTGTATATAAACGAGTGGTCCTTGATTAGATTTCGCGCGTTGCCGTCGAAGCGTCCGCCGCGTATGAAGATGTTGTCCTGCTCAAGGGCGATGATGAGATGCTGCCCGCTGCCGCCGCAGGCCCTGTTGTTGGTGTCCTGCGGGCAGAAGTCCTTCTGGTTGTAGTCGGCGGGGTCGAGGCTGGCAACCAGGGTAGCATCGGGCGCAAGCTCCAGGCCACCGTTGCTGCGGAGGTACAGGCTGCCTGTTATGTATGTGCCGCCAGGGATATAGACGGCTCCGCCTGCATCAATCGCCCTCTGGATGGCGGCTGTGTCGTTGGCGATGCCATCGCCCTTGGCACCAAAATCTTTGACATTGTTCATAGTGGTTAGTGGCTAGTGGTTAGTGGTTAGTGGCTAGGGATTAGTGGTTAGTGGCTAGGGATTAGTGGTTAGTGGTTAGTGGCTATGGGCTTTAGAGCCGTGATGACCTTGCAACATAACAGCACGGCTGCCGTGGCAAGGAGCGGTGTGAAGTATAGCGTGAAGCGTCCGTCGTTGTCGTTGAAGGTCAGGGCCACGATTAGGGCGTGCGCAGCGACCATCGTGGTAATGACGGAGACGGCGGGATGCCTGCGGTAGATGAGCAACGCCGCCAGTCCCAGCAGCGCGATAGGCAAGTGATAGGCAAGAAGGGCCAGGTTGTGGAGGCGCGAGTAGGAGGGACGTATGCGCAGGAACATTACAATGAGCCGCTTGGCGACAAGCCAAGCGGCTGCCTGCGGATGCCGCAGGCCGTAAAGCAGGCCATCTGCTATGCTTGTACGGGTGATGTCCTTGGGCGGGGGCATGTTGACGCGCCACAAATCCTCCTGCCATACCACCTCGCCTGTGTAAAGCTTCATCGTCGGCCCCTGGTTGTTGATGCCACGAGAGGCGAAGCAGACCGCGAACAGGAAGAAAACCACAGCCGTCAGGGCCATGAAGCCCACCTTGCGCTTGAGCGTCAAGTTGCTCGCGCAGAGCCAGTAGCACACCACTGCTGGTAGCTGTATCCAACCAGATGGCCGCAGAAATGCGGTGATGAAGACGATGGTGAAGACAAGGAACATCCGCTGTTTGCGCGGCCCCTCCAGCGCCCAGTGCGCAAGCCATGCGTTGATGCAGACAACGGAGATGTAGAGCGATTCCGTCATGATGGCGCAGTGCCATGCTGCAAACTCGGGGTTGAGTGCGAAGAGCCCGCCAGCCAGCAGACAGGGCAGCCACTCCCAGCGAAGGGCGCCTCCCATCTCGCGCCATGCCTGCGATGCCAGCGAAGTGATGGCAAGCAGCGCAAGCACTGCGACCGTCACCTGGAAAAGAACGATGCAGGAGCGCGCCAGTCCATAGACGAGGCAGTAGCCCGAGTAGGAGTGCTGAACGGCATCCAGCGGCTCGCCGTTCATGACCGCTGCTCCCCCTGAAATGTAGCGCCACGAATCGCCTGTCAGCCGCACGTGGGAAGGGGAGGGCACATAGCTCTCTGGCCCCGTGAAGCCATGCATGGGAAACACGCCAGGATGCCAGTACATGAAGGCCGCCATCCCGAGCAGCAGTACCGCCAGCGCGGCTATGATTGCAGTTTTATTGTTCATGATTCCACACCTCCAGTAAATGTAATGCTTTTACGTGCTTTTTCCAATACGCCACAAACAATAGGAGCTGTTGGAGCGTTTTTTCTTACGAGCGACGGGGGGCTACGAACGACGGGGGCTACAATCGAGGGGGGGGGGGTGGGCCCCC
>JAFTAC010000111.1 GCA_017458805.1 Victivallales bacterium
ATCTATGTCATTCATCCGATTTTTGTCAACATCGGGGTTCAGGTAGCGGATTTTCTCGTCTTCATTGTCGGAATCAATCTTGCCCAGGGCGTCATAGAAATCATGGAACTCTTTGCAGAACCAGTTGTTCTTGAATGGGAACTGCGGTTTTTCGCCTGCAAGCTCGCCAATTAAGACCGTGCAATCAAGGGTGGCATTGGTGACCGCTTTGCCGAAGAGATAGTCGGCCTGAAAGTGGATGTCAAACTCATCGCCTGGTTTGGGCGTGGTTTCAGGAAGCTGAATCTCAAGGGAGGTCTCTGGTTTGACGTAGTTGGAGACGGTGAAAACTGTGTCAAAGTTGTGGCGTATAGCATAGTCCCACTTAGGATGGCGGACAGCAGTTTGATAGTCGTCCATGGTGAGGGAAATGGCGTAATACCCTAGTCTCGCGTTCTCTGGAAGGGTGAAAGAGCCGTTTGCGCTTCCGTAGTTGTCTGTCGTCAGGGGAAGCAGGATGTTCGATTTGTCTTTCTCATCATTTCCATTCCTATGGACGATTGCCGTCACAGAGCGATTGGCCAAGGGGAGGCCTTGTATCCTATCCGCCAGCCATATATTGAAATGGACGGTTTCGCCTGGATGATAGAGATAGCGGTCGGTTACGGCGTACACGGTGACCTGTCTTGCGCTCGGGTACTTGCGATGTGTGTCATCCTTCGGCCAAAAAGGTGTTGGCGGGGTAAAGGTGAAACGGTTTTGTCCATGGATGTGAAGAAGATACCATTTTACGAAAGGCGTTGTGTCTTCATTGTCCGCTTTTTTCTGCGAAGAGGGGGTGTCGGAGTAGTCGAGCATCTGTCGCGTGAGGGTGATGCGTCCATGTTTGTCCGACGACACGTCGATGCTACGGATCGGGCTGCTTTTGCTCACCTGGTAGAAGAATGTTGCCGTGACACCTTCCAGGGGTGTGCCTGTGACGGCATCCAAAACCAGATAGTGTCCCCATTCATTTTTGTGGTTGTCTGTTTGGATGATGTGCGTATCGTTGCAAAGCAGGTCTTTGATGGTTGTGACGCCGTTTTCCAGGGTGGCGGTGAGGCGATAGAAGCCAGGCTCCAGTGGAGGTAGCTCGACAGCAGATGCGATATCCGCATGGTCGTCAGGCAGGGGGTAGTCGCATTTCCAGATGCGAGGATTGGGGACAAGGCAGTCGTCTGGCAGATTGTGGACTGGCATTTCCATCCAGAAGGCGGAAAAGCCATAGCTGCCTATATTCGAGACAGGTGAGTAGTCGTCTATAAACCCCTTCGAGGTGCTGGCATCCGACCCCAATTTCAGAAAATGAGCCAGCAGCTTGTCGTTGTCGATGCGTTGGAGCTTGAACTGGACGGTTTTCAGGTTGCGCCCGATGAACGCCTGGCTGGAAGGCGTGTTTGGGGGAATCATCGTAAAGGGTGAGAAGGAGAGTGATGGGCCTGATAGGCGTGGAATGACCTCGTTTTGCAGTTTTTTACGCAGGGGTTTATCGGGCAGGAGCGTCAGGGCCTTCTGGTACCATTCGAGGGCGGTGTCGAGCTGACGGCGGTTTTCGTGAATCTGTCCCAGACGGAGCATTGCCTTCGCGTTGCCTTTTTCGGCCAGCGACTTGTAGATGCGGTAGAAATCAACGGCTTCGGGCAGGGGACGAATGAGGAAGGTCGTGCGGTCGAAGCGGAGCAGGGTTTCATTCTCCTTGAGACTGCGCAACTGGTTCAGATAGGTCTCTGGAATAGGCTTGCCGTCAAGCGGGAAGAAGAAATGGGAGCGGATGGCACTCCACTCGCCGAATAGTCGGTAAAGGGTATCTGCTGTGGAAAGCAGGATGTCCGCCTTTTCCTCCTCATGGACACATTCCAGCATGCGTGCCCTGCACCATAGCCATTTTTCACCTCTTAGCCTGCTTTGCTTGTAGGCTTCGGGCATGGTGACGGGCTTGAGCTGGCCATCGTGCGTCAGGCACTTGTTGCAATAAGCTGAGCGTTGCCAAGCATCTTCGCCTTGGAGGGTTTCTTCCGAGGTTTCGTCATCCAAGTCGGTTGTTTGGGCATTGTCTTTGATTTCACAAAAGAAAAACTCTCTGCCATAATGGATGTCTTGCGGGTCATCATAAGATGCTAGAAAGGAGTAGCAACGTACACGCAGGTGATTCTCTCCCGTTTCAGGAAGGGTTGGCAGGAGATTCTCCAGCTTTTCGACAAGATGATTGGAGTCGTCAAGAAAGAAGAATAATTCAAAGCTGTTATTGGCAGAGTTTTTTAGCGAATGGATTAGGTTTGTTAAGAACTTCCAGTCCTTTTCGTATTTCCTCCCCAAGGCGGGATAAATTGTATTTAGGATCTTGATGCTTTCACTTCTGTCGTGTCCATCGCCGTTTTTTAGCTTGCAAAGTGAATCGCAGGCCATGCCGAAGTCCAGAGCTGCGTACTCACCTGTATTATTGTCCGACAAGGCTATTTCCTTGTATAGCTCGAACGCCTGCTTGTACTGCCCAGCCGTATAGGCCTTCTTCGCTTCCGCGCGTCTAGCTTCAAGGGAGGCAGTCTCCTGTGAAAAAACGATGGCGCAGCCAAGCAGAGTGATGAGCATCGCCTGTAGCCAGCACGCCAGAGAAGTGTTTTTTGTCCAAAACATTTTTATCTCCATGAGGGGGACGGAATTGTGAGTGGTTTTCTATAATATAGCCAGAAAACCACATAAAGCAAGTTGCAAATGCAATGCCACAACGGGGGTAACGACGACGTCTTCGCCGTCGCCGTGCCTAACAACAGGGGTTATGGATTGCAGCTAGGACACTGCATGGTGGTTTCATTCATGTGGTATGCCGTGCATGGGCATTACACAACACAGTGGTTGGGCCCCGCGACGGCGAGGGCGCC
>JAFTAC010000112.1 GCA_017458805.1 Victivallales bacterium
ATTATGTCCAGAAAAGTGCTTCGTGATTCAAGCTTTGATAGCAAGGACCAGCTTAAGGAAGCCATTGAGGAGTACATTGCGGAGTATTCAAAACACCCCCGTCCGTTCGTCTGGCGCACGCGCGAAGTGCATGGCAGCCAGATTGCAGATAAACTAAAAAACTTACGCAATTAAACACTAGTATGAACTAATATAACCTCTATGGGCCGCTGTTTCAAGTGCGTCGGTTCCCTCTTGTTCTCATCCATAACGTCTAATCGACAGCGGGGGGACGACGGTGGACGCCGTCGCGCTGCGCCACCGCTTGGTTGTGCTACACCCTGTCTGTTGCATTGCAATTGCTCTGTATGGGACGGCTTTCAACGGCGAGAACGCTTCGCTAAGGTTGTTGTTACCCCAACTCGCATAGCACAGTGGTTGTGTACTGTGCCCGACGATATGCCGCCATCGTTTTACCCCCTGGCAACTATTCCGCACGACCCCGTAGTTATGCAGGATGCTCGACTACGTATCGTCGTTTCCTGCAGCTACTCTCGTTAAGACATGGCGATAGAAAAAGACTCTCGTCCAGCCGTAGAACACGGCTGGACGAGAGTCAATCAAACACCTGACAAGGCAGGTTATTTCACGCGGTTTTTCTGAGCTTCGCTGTTGGCCAGCTCCATGGCAAGTTGCGCCTGGTAGCCGTCTTCGCCAGTGGCGAAGAAGTGCGGGGTGTCGGAACCGTTTTCGGCGACCTTGGCCACTTCGGAGATGAGCAGGGCGATGTCACTGGCATGTCCTGTCGTGCTGAACTCGACCTTCTCGCAAAGGGTTCTGCTGGAGAGTTCCGCCACCGTGTGGTGGGCAAGCACATCGGTGCGAAGCACGGCGACACCCTCATTGCCAGCGACGACCAGGTTGTCCACCATCGGGCGAGGCTCAATTTGGGCGGCAAAGCCCAGGGAGGCGTTCAGAGTGACCATGGGGCCGTTGTCCATCACGCCGATGATGCCGATGTGGGGCGGCGGGTTGAAGGGCTCGCCAAACCACGCGCCAACGGCATGGACGGTGGTCCAGTTGCCACCGAGGAAGAAGCGCGCCTGGTCGAGCTCGTGGACGCCGCAGTCAAGTCCGCCTGCGACGGAGATGAGGCGGGCGCGTCTTTCCGCGACTGCACCGAAGTTCTTGTGGCCGTCCCAGAGGTTGTCGAAGTGGATGGCATCGATGCGCCCGAAGCGCCCCTCGTTGATCCAACGCTTGACGAGCTGGATTTTCTGCGAGTAACGCGTTTCGAAGTTGATTGCGAGGATGCGGTTGTTGGCCTTCGCCGTCTCCACCATCTCCTTGCACTGCTCCAAGGTCTGCGCCATGGGCTTTTCGCAGACGACATGCTTGCCTGCCTTCAGCGCGGCGATGGCGACCTTGCTATGGTATTCCATGCCGACGGCTACATACACTGCATCGATCGGGGCCTTCGCCAGCATCTCATCGACGGATGTGTATTTTTCCACGGGACGGTCAATGGCGGCAACCGCCTCGGCATTTGCATCACAGATGGCTTTCAGCTCGACTCCGAAGGCATCCTTCAGGTAGAAAGAGGGCGTCACCGCTGCCTTGCCATGATAACCATACCCGACTAATCCAAAACGCAATGTCATTGTTTTTGCTCCAGTTTTTAGTTATTTTTTTTCGTTAGAACGCAACA
>JAFTAC010000113.1 GCA_017458805.1 Victivallales bacterium
AAACGTCCCTCTGGCACCCGATTTCGGCTACCCAGACTCCGCCTCGAACGACGACCCCACAAGATCCCCATTCTATGCCAATACTGTTGCGCATAACACAGTTGTGGTGAACGAGCACATGCAAGGCGAGCATCCTGGCAAGCTGCTGGAGTACGAGCGGGGCGGCCTCATCCAGCGCATGGTTGTCGATTGCCCTGGCGTCTATCCCGAAACGCAGAAATACAAACGGAGCGTGATGGTTTGCGAATCAGCCCCAGGCAAAACGATTGTCTTCGACGTATTCCGCATTTCAGGCGGTCGTCAGCACGATTGGTTCCTTCACAGTTGCGGGGAGGACTACCAATGGGAGCAGAAGGTCGAAAAGCAGGCCACGGGCACGCTGGCAGGACCAGACGTTCCTTTCGGGAGCTTCTATGACAGCCCCGTGCACGCTGCGATGGGTAAAAAAAGCAACCGCTCCTATTCAGGCTACAGAGGAAGCGGCTACCAGTTCTTGACGAATGTCGCCAAAGGGAGTGCCCTCCCAGGTGCTCCCATCACCCTTCCAGTCACACAGAGCAAGCGTTTTGATTCCAAGCCAGGAGCCGCCCTGAAAATCTATCCGCTGGACAAGGAGGACACCCTCTATTTCAGTCGGGGACTGCCCCCCAGAACGCAGCGAAATCCCCAGAAGCACCTGGTTTTTGTGACGCGACGCAGAACCTCGGGGGACGACAACCTGCAGAGCATGTTCTCCACCGTGTTGGAATCCACCTCCGATGAGATAGCCCGCTATGACATCGAGAAAGTGGAGCCCATCTCTCCACTGCCCAACGTAGCGGCAGCCAAGATAACCTTCAAGGACGGGCGTCTTCTCTATTTCTTTGATGCCGAGGAGAATGTAACCTTTTCCTGCGATGGCATTGAGTTTGTAGGGAAAGCGGGCGCCCTTCTGGTTGCCGACAGGTGCCATGCCACCATAACAGGCTCTGGCAGAATCTCCTACAATGGGAAAATCATAGAGCAGCTTGCGAATGATTTCACCGCCAAGGTGGAGAATGTGGACCTCTTCAAGGAGACCATCACGCTGGACAGGGATGTCCCCTCCGAGCTGGCAGGACGCATGTTCCGCGTTGGTGACTACGCCTATATCGCAGAAAGCATCAACGGCAGGACAATCAAGCTTCAGGACCAGAGTACTATCCGCGGCCGCTTCCGCCTCCTCTCCCATTTGAAAGGGAAAACCACGGAAGGCGTTGCGCAGCCCCCTATTGCGCTTGCCCGCACTGGCATGTCCATCTTCACCTCAACAGGAGAGTTTTTCAGCCGTCTGGAGAAGGAAAAAGCTGTCGTGAAGTCCGAGAAGCCTTTCGAATTGAACATCGACTACTGGGTTTCAGAGTGCGGTCCAGGCGACGAGGTGTGCTTTCCCGCATCCTTCTCAGTTGATTTCCCCGTAAAATAGAGCTTTTCGCCCCTTGAACAGGAGGTTTTATGAGCAAGTTCTTTCTGTTGTTTTGTCTATTTTCGCTTTTGCTAAGTGGTTGCCATAGTGTGCCGAAGGATGAAATCGCGGCGAGGCAGGCTTTTAGAAAGGATTTGGAGAGGCATCCCGAAAAGGCGACTTTCTACTTGGGGTCCCAAGACGCGGAAATCCGCCGATATACGCTCTATCTGACAGCAAAGCAGAAGGGGGCCGACGCGAAGGTCACCTACATGACCTTCTTGAACGACGACAACGAGCAGGTGCGCATGACGGCCTTGATGGCACTGATGAAATTCTGCAAGAATGACGCTGACGTCCAGGAAAAACTGGGTGATCTGGCCGCCAAGGACAAGAGCCGCCTAGTTGCCAAGCTGGCCGCCGAGGCGGCCTGGCCCTTCCACCGCAAGGTGCTTTTACTGCGCAACGACCCCAACTGGGACCACGAAGTCCAGGTCGTCAAACGTTTCCAGATACCTGATGACAAGTGGTTGTTCAAGCTGGACCCGCGCGGAGCTGGCCATACAGCGAGATTCAAGTGGTATGTGGAGAAGCTGGATGAAGCAGACTGGGCTCCAATCAAGCTCGGCGAATGGGAAAACCAAGGCTATAACTACGATGGCTATGCCTGGTATCGCATCCGCTTCACCATGCCAGAAAAGATGGAGTGCAATGCGGTGGAGCTTGCCTTCACCGCAGTTGATGAATCCGCCTGGTGCTGGCTGAACGGCGTCTATCTTGGGTCCCACGACATCGGGCCAGCAGGCTGGAACACACCCTTCGCCCTGGACTGCCGCAAGGAGATTCGCTGGGGCGCCGAAAATGTCCTCGTGGTGCGCGTACTAGACACCGCCATGGACGGAGG
>JAFTAC010000114.1 GCA_017458805.1 Victivallales bacterium
AGGGGGAGTTCTTGACGGCGTCCTCGATATGTTCGGGATGGAGCTTTTCGCCGCCGAAGAGGACGATCATGTTACCCTTTCGTCCCTGGATGGAGATGAATCCGTCCTTGTCCAGGAAGCCCATGTCGCCGGTGTTGAGCCAACCGTCTTCGAAGGTCTTGGCAGATGCGTCCGTGTGGTTCCAGTAGCCTTTCATCACGCAGTCGCCCTTGACGAGGAGTTGCCCGCGGACGTCCTTGCCCATGGTGCCATCGTCGTCCTTGAAGGTGAAGTCGCCGTTGAATTGGGGGGTGACCCAGGGCATGGGGGTGCCGCAGGTGCTGAGCTTGTGGTTTTCGGGGCGGTTGCAGCTGATGACGGGGCTGGTCTCCGTGAGGCCATAGCCGACGAGCGTCAGGATGCCCATGAACTTGAAGAAGATGGAGATTTCCAGGTCCATGGGGGCCCCTCCGACGACGAGGAAGCGCAAGCGACCGCCGAGAGCCTGGCGGAACTTCTTGAATACCAGCGGGTCGTAGAAGAGCTTGTGGGTGACCATGCGCAGGAAGCCCCCGTTGAAGTGAGGTCCTGCAGTGAAGATGCGGGAGGCGTTGTAAATGGCCTTCTCGACCAGTTCTTTCTTCTTGGCGGGCAGGCTTGAAATCTGCTTGTCGATGGTGGCCTTGAAGGTCTCGACAATGCGTGGAACCGCAATCATAATGGTTGGCTTGTAGTTGGCCAGGTTCTTCTTGAAGTCGCGGATGTCCTTCGGAACAATGCAGACGGCGGAGGCCATGATGACGCAGAGGATCTCGCAGGTCAGAGCGTAGGTGTGCCAGTAGGGCAGCAGGGAGATGAGGCTGTCGCTTTCATCGACTTTATAGGCGTCCAACGCCCAGTAGGCGTTGGTGTAGATGTTCTTGTGGGAGAGCATTACGCCCTTGGGCATTCCAGTGGAGCCGCTTGTGTAGATGAGTACGCTGATGGCATCGATGTCGATATCAGTAGGGGGCAGGACTTTCGTGTCAAGGGGTGCTTTGAAGGGGAGTTCGTCAAGGGGGATGACGGGAAGCCCGCCCGCATTGGCGGTCGCCTTTTTCTGGAACTGCTTGTCGGCAATGACCAACGTCGGTGCGCAGTCCTTGAGGACGAAGCTCATTTCAGGGTCGCCGAGCGTCTCGCAGACGGGAACTGCGATGGCCCCGAGGTTCCAGCATGCGTAGAAGAAGTGGAAGTGGCGGATGGTCTTGGTGCCGATGAAGGCGACGCGGTCGCCCTGCTTGACGCCCTTTTCCGCGAGGAACGCGGCCCAGGCCATCACATCTGCGTGGAGCTGCTCATAGCTGATTTTCATCAGGCCGTCGCTTTCCATCGTCATCACGGCGGGCAAAGTGGGGGCCTTTGCGCACCATTCGTCAAAGTATTTGCCCAGATTGTGTTTCATCTGGAGGTCAAGTCCGTTCATGAGGCGAGCTCCTGTAAGTATTATTAAGTGATGTTTTTGTGTGATAATTCAATCCAATCTACTAATCTATTGTATTTACGGATTTTTTCAAGTGGTATAGGCGAAAATCGCGGTGATGGACTGGAGATAAGTGTGTACTTCGTGCATATCTGTTGCGTATGGTTTGTGTGGAGATATCCCCCAAAAAAAGTGTTTTGCGTGCCATAAAAACGTTTTTTTTGCGTTATATTAAAAAACAGTAAGGAGAAAAGCGCAATGAAAAAGATAGTCAGATTTTGGTGCAAGACGATTTGCATTGCAGTGTGTGGAGTGGTGTTGACCACCTCCTGCAAGACGGTGGAGAAGGCTCGCAAGGTGCAGAAGCCTGAGAACCAACGGCCTGGCGAGCGTACTGTGACCGCTGCGGAATTGGGGCTCAATGCAGGATGTACGCAGAGTCTGAAGGAACTGGAGGACATCGCTGTTCGCTATGCGCCAGGTGTGATACGTGCACAGCAGGCCATGGCCGCAGCTCGCATCGCCGTGAAGGAGGCAGGAGCAGACAATCTGCCGTCCATCACCGCCAGCGCTGGCCATACACGTTCCACGAAGAACAACAATCCTCATCACCAGAAGCCCAATCTGGAAGGCAGCTATTCGGGGAATCTCTCGCTCAACTGGACCGTCTGGGACTTCGGCAAGACGGACACTGCCGTGAAGCGGGCACGCGAGAACCTTCGTGCCGCCGAGCAGGATTTGCGGAACGCGGAGAGCCTGGCCATCTACAAAGTACGCACCGCCTTTTTTGAACTGAACCGCTGTATGGAGCTGGACAAGGTGGCTGCGCAGGCTGAGGAGCAGTATAAGGAGCATTTGGAGCAGGTTAAAGCGAAGGCGGATGTCGGCAAAAGCACGACATATGACTATACCAAAGCTGAGGTTGACTGGCACAACGCTGTCCTTGCGCACGTTACCACCTCTCACAACATCCAAAATGCCTGGGGCGAGCTTTATCTGGCACTGGGGCTGGCAGAAGCCCCTGAGTTCACCCTCGGGAAAGGGCGAATGACCGACTACAACCTTGATTTACAGGAACTTCTGAAGCTGGCGCAGGAAAAGGAGCCAGAATTGGCTGCCTTGCACGCACGTGCCGAAGCTGCTTCGCTCTATGTCGATAGAACCATCGCGGAACTTTATCCTACGCTGGGTGTGAGTCTCGGAGCCTCCCTCTCCAGCAGGAATCTTGCGGATTTTATCTGGAACCTCTCGGGAGCTGCTTCGCTCTCGCAGGTTATCTTCAACGGTGGCAGCAATTTGCGTCGTATTGAGGATGCGGTTGTGCAGTTGCAGTCGGCGCGTGCCGATGTGGCGGCCAAGGAGCAGGAGCTTTTCCAGCAGTTGCGCAAAGCGGTACTGGTTGCGCAGCGTGCGGAAAAGCAGTTGGAGGTAGCGACATTGACGGAAAAGTCAGCCAAGCAGAACTTGGAGATTGTGAACGAGCAGTTCAAGGTGGGACGCGCCTCCAGTGTGGAGCGCACGGATGCGCAGGTTTCCCATTCATCGGCGCAGGCGGCAGTTGTTACGGCCATCTACGACCGCCAGGACGCCCTTGCGGCCATCGCCTATTTGACAGGCGACTTCGTGCTGCCTGGCGAGCCAGGAAAACGTTATCGTGAAAATCAGCAGGACGGCAACGAATAGAATATAAGGAGTGTGGAATGAAGAAGATAGTATGGTTGGTTATAGCACTAGCGATTGTTGCTGGTGGCTGGTGGTATGCGAAGGGACGTCGTGGCGGCGGTAAAACTGGCGAGGTCTTCTATCGGCGTGTGAAGGTTGCCAAGGGGACGATAACGCAGGAGGTCAGCGCGACGGGTACTGTCAAGCCCATCAAGGAGGTCGAGGTTGGGGCGCAGGTCAATGGCAAAATCATCAGCTTGGCCGTGGATTACAACTCTAAAGTGACGCAGGGGCAAGTGGTTGCACAGATTGACCCTGCAACCTACGAGGCCACTTACAGTGCAGCGAAGGCGCAGTTGAGTTCGGCCAATGCCACGCTTGAGAAGACCAAGGCCAATCTGGCACATGCGGAAAAGGAACTGGTGCGCCTCAAGACACTGGTCGATCGCAAGATGGTCTCTGAATCCGAATATGACGCGCAACTCTCCACGCGCGACCAACTTCTGGCGGAAATCAAAATCAACCAGGCCAGCATCGAGCAGGCGACCGCCAACGTCAAGAAGGCCAAGACCGACTTCGACTACTGCACGATTGTTTCGCCTGTGACAGGAGTTGTGTTGAGCAGGGACGTGGATGAGGGGCAGACTGTTGTCTCCAACATGTCTGCTTCTTCTTTGCTGAAGATAGCGACCGACCTTTCGAAGATACAGGTGGAAGCGAGTATCCCCGAGGCGGATGTCGGGCTGCTCAAAATCGGGCAGGAGGTGCATTTCACCGTTGACGCCTACAAGGAGAGTTTTCTGGGGCGTGTGAAGGAGATACGTCTGGCGGCGACGACAGCCTCCAACGTCGTGACCTACCCTGTGATAGTCGAGGCGGAGAACCCTGGCGAGAAGTTGTTCCCTGGAATGACGGCTACCATCTCCATCGTGGTGTCGCAGGCTGCGGATGTGCTGACTGTTTCGGCGGCGGCCCTGCGGTTTGTGCCTGAAGGGGTGCCAGTGCCGCCAGATGCGGGGCAGGTGCTTTGGGTGGCGGATGACCCCAACCACATCCATCCAGTTCCCGTTGAGGTTGGCATCTCCGACGGCATCAATGTTCAGGTTGCGTCTGACCAGGAAGCTCTTGAAGGCAAGGAGATTGCGACGGGCGTTATGACCGCCGAGGAGCTCAAGAAGAGCAAGGAGAAGCAGGAGACGAATCCCTTTATGATGAGGCCGCCTGGCGGCGGGCGCAGAGGACCTGGAGGACCTGGAGGCGGCCCTGGCGGGCCACCCCCGAGATAGAGCATGGAGGGAAGTCGCCATGTTGATTGAAATCAAGGACATGTACAAGACCTATCATGTGGGGGAGAGTACGGTGAACGCACTGAACGGCGTCTCCCTGCAGATAGACTATGGCGAGTTTGTCGCCATCATGGGGCACTCTGGCTCGGGCAAGAGCACGCTGTTGAACATACTTGGCTGCCTGGACACGCCCAGCTCAGGCTCTTATCTGCTTGACGGCAAGGAGGTTGCGGGGATGAACCGCAATGAGCTGGCTGCCATACGCAACGAGAAGCTGGGCTTTGTCTTCCAGAACTTCAACCTGCTGCCGCGGACCAGCGCCATCGAGAACGTGGAGCTGCCCTCCTTCTATGGCAAGAAGGTGAGCAATGCGGAACGGCGCGAGCGCGCCATCGAATTGCTCACCAAAGTCGGGCTAGGCGGACGCCTCTGGCATACGCCAGCGCAGCTTTCTGGCGGGCAGCAGCAGCGCGTCGCCATCGCCCGTGCATTGATGAACCGTCCCTCTGTCATCCTGGCGGACGAGCCGACGGGCAACCTGGACACCAAGGCCTCCATTGAAATCGTCGAGTTCCTGCGCAGTCTGAACGACGAGGGCATCACGGTGGTGATGGTGACGCATGAGGATGACATAGCGGCGCACGCAAAACGTACAATCGTCGTTTGCGACGGGAAGGTGGTGCAATGAGTTTTCTGATGATATTCAAAGTGGCCCTGCGGGCCATCTGGCGCAACAAGGTGCGCAGCGCATTGACGGCGTTGGGCATCATCGTGGGCATCGCGGCGGTTATCGCGGTCATCGCGATAGGGCAGGGGGCTTCGACCCAGATGCAGAACTCCATCAGCGGCATGGGGCACAATCTGGTCATGGTCTTCCCTGGGAGCCTGTCGAGCGGCGGCGCGCGCCTTGGCGCAGGCATGAGCACGACGCTCACGGCGGAGGACGGCGAGCGCATCGCTGCGGAGATTTCGCACTACGTGCTGGCAGTCTCCCCCATGATCAACTCGCAGGCGCAGGTGATGTATATGGCGAACAACTGGGCCACAAGCGTCAATGGCGTGGGACCCGACTTCACCATCGTGCGCAAGTGGGATGTCGGCGAAGGCTCTTTCTTCACGGAGGCGGATGTGAAGAGCGGGCGGCGCGTGGTGGTCATTGGTCAGACCGTTGCCACAAACCTCTTTGGTTCCGAAAACCCGCTTGGCAAGACGATTCGCGTGCGGAACATGCCCTTCAAGGTGCTGGGCGTCATGGCGAAGAAGGGGAGCAATGCCATGGGGCACGACCAGGATGACATCCTCATCATGCCCTACACCACTGTGCGGCGCGTTCTCCAGAATTCCATCTTCAATAACGTCAACATGCTGATGGTCAGCCTTCGCAGCCTTGACGACCTCAAGGCCGCCAAGACGGAAATCGAGGCGCTTCTGCGGATGCGCCACCGCCTGGGCAAGAACAAGGCAAACGACTTCGATGTGCGTGACATGACGGAGGTTGTGGACAGCGTCACTAGCATCTCCCGCATGATGACGATTCTGCTGGGCGTCGTCGCCTCCATCTCGTTGGTGGTGGGCGGTATCGGCATTATGAACATCATGCTGGTCTCCGTGACGGAGCGCACGAAGGAGATAGGACTGCGCATGGCGATTGGGGCGCGCCCTGTCGATATACTCGTGCAGTTCCTGCTGGAGTCCATCGTGCTCTCCTGCGTTGGCGGACTGATAGGGGTGGCGTGCGGCGTGGGC
>JAFTAC010000115.1 GCA_017458805.1 Victivallales bacterium
GCATTACCTGAAGGCAAGCAGAAAGTCCTCGACTACCTTGCAGCCTCTCCCGACTGGATGCTCCGCTACAATGAAATCGACCGCCTTTACGCAACGCGCAACTCACATGATGCCAATGGACTAGTTGATTGCAATGAAAACCATGCTTTCTTTCCGTCATACAACGTCACCACCCAAAAACGCGAAGGAATCCACGCGCAATACTCCTTCCGCATCTATTTCGATGGTCCCCCAAACCGCCTGTTTGCCAAAGGAAAGAAGCCTTTTGACTGCCTTGTCAGGGGGCAGAAGGATACCGCGCCTTTTTATGTTGAGACATGGCTCATGGCAGGCACTGCAAGCATTTAAATCTAAGATGAATCCCTTTTCCCTGGCCGCCAGATGACGGCGAAGATGGTGGAACTCGTCAACAGGGAGTTCGAGGCACTGGAGAATATAGATGGCCTCAGCACCTTCGGTGAGAAACGACCGTTGGAGGTGAACCTTTACAACAACACGCAGCCAGGCCTCTACCTGCTGGATATTTGGTGCAACCCTGGCGAAACGGGTACCCTGACGGTGAAAGCCCATGAAATCACCAAGGGTACGCCACTCTCTGAATATCGCCTGCTGGAGCACCAAGTGAAGGTCTATGGCTGCCCGCAAACAGATGTCTCCTTCAATAGCCAGATTGATTTCACCATTTTCGAGGGCAACTGGGACCAGTACTACGGCGCATGTTTTGAACTCTGGTTCAAACCCGATTCAGGCGCACCCGAACGCAGGCTCTGGAGCGGTAACTACCGCATCCAAGGGTGGCAGAGATAGCGCGCTATTGCTCGTCCGTAGGTTTTCCATCGCTTTTATCCCTTCCATCGCTTTTATCGCTTTGGCGGCTTGACAAGAGCATAAAATCAGGCTACATTTTCTTACTCTTTGTATTCACTTGCATATATACACTAAAGGATTTTCAAGAATGAACCTTCTACCAACTACTACTTTTCTCGGTAAAACTGTCACGCGGATGATCGTGGGGGACAACCCGCAGACAGGTCATTCATACATCGTCGATAGGATAACAGGCGATGAGATGAAAGCCTTCTACACGCCTGAAAAGATACTGGAAACGCTGTTTGTAATCCAAGATGCGGGCTACAACACCATCATGCCGCTCTCCACTCCCGAAAACCTTGAGATTCTCAAGAAGTTCCGCAAGGAAGGCGGAAAGCTGAACATCATCTTCCAGCCCTACACTGCCATTCCGCTGGAGGAGATGCTGCCCCAGATGCTGGAGCTGGAGCCGCTTGGCATCTATCACCAGGGCACCAAAACCGACTTCTACAATGAAACAGGCGACATGAAAACCTTTTTCTCCAACCTGGAGCTTCTTAAAAACTCTGGTGTCAAGTTCGGCATTGGCACCCACGTCCCCGAAACAGTGCTGCGCGCAGAGCGGGAGAACTGGGGTGCGGATTTCTACACCTTCTGCATGTACAACGCACGCCGCAACCGCCGTGGCGAGGACAGCGGCTTCATCACTGGCAAGACAAAAGCAGGCCTCGTCTTCTACCCCAATGACCGCTTCGACGCCTACAAGGTCGTCCAGCAGGTAAAGAAGCCCTTCATCGCCTATAAGATTTTCGCGGGCGGACAGGTTTTTACCGGCCACGATCCATCCGAATACCCCAAGGTGGCCGAAGCGTTCATCAAGGAGACCTATGAGAACATCAAGCCAGGCGACGTGGCGTGCATCGGCGTCTTCCAGCGCGACAGCGACCAGGCGCGCGGCAACGCGGAAATCGTCCGTAGAGTGCTAGGGTAATCATCTATAATCTATGACACATGAATAAAAAACTCACATTTTCACTCACCCTCCTGATTTCCTCCATGCTGTTTGCCACAGGCTGGGATTTTCCTAGACAAGACAAGAAGCGCGTCAAGCTCGACGAAATCCCGAACTGGGGGAAGGACGGTTTTACGGCCGAGATATGGTGCCGCCCAGACGAGGCGGACTGCGGCTATGCGGTCGTGATGCGCGGCGCATTCGGTCTCCCAAAACTTTCAGGAGAAGAGGGTTATGGCGCCTACCTGAAACGGGCAGACGGCACCGAGCCATCTGGCTATTTCAACCTGCCGCTTGAGCTGGGCAAGTTCCACCACTACGTCTTGACGGGCACACCAGAGCAAATCTGCCACTATCGCGACGGCAAGCTGCTGCAAACAAAGAAAGGCAACGGCATCCCCAACTATGTCCCGGCCTCCCCGCTCTTCATCGGCTATAGCATCGGCTGGCATCACAAGGACTTTGTCGGCAACGTTGCCCTCATTCGCATCTACAACCGCCCCTTGACACCAGCCGAAGTCGCCTCTCACCACGAACTTTTGCAAGCGCAGAAGCCCCTCCCCTCCTACCCTGCCCTCCTGCTGGATGAAGACCACCGTTTCAACGACCCGAACGAAAAGCCAAAGCCAGCGAGCTTTGGACAGAGAATCACAGTACCCCTTGACAACGTTGTGAAAGACATCCGTCACTACCGTCGCAGTCGCCATTTCGATGGTCGCCATGAACGGAAAAAGCCCCTAGTGGATTTCGAAAACCTTGAAGGCTGGAAGATGAGCTATGTATCTGGCGAGGTAATCCCCTCCTTCCGCCGCAGCAAAACATTCCCCCTCTGGGGCGAATACGTTCTGTGCGCAGAGTTCAAGGAGGGGTATGCCCCTAATCCCGACACGCAGGTGGTACTAGAGCCACCTGCCCCCATCCGCATCACCAACGACTTCGACGCCGTTGCAATATGGCGTTTCGCCACCAGCTATGGGATGCCGCGGCCTGCCCTGCGCTTCTCCGTCCAATGGCGTGACACAACAGGCAAACTCCACGATTCAGGTAAACTAGGCGGCATGCTGGAGGTGGGCTGGGGCCTGAAAATGGTCCCATTGAAGGAAACCATGAAGGCTGGCTCTGAGTTTGTCTCCATCACCTTCACGGGCTTCAACGAACCAAAACGCCTCCTTTACCTCGACAACCTCATCTTCTACGAGCGCAGCAAAGCCCCGCTGACGGACGCACGCATCCCCACATACGAAGAACTGGGGCTTCCAAACCGCCCAGAGACCATCCTGCCGACAGCCGCAGAACCAACGAATGTCACGCTTGAAACCATCGCACCCAATCACTGGCAATTCACCGCCGTCGGCACCCCATCTGGCAAAAAACTCTGCTATGACATACGCCCCGCAACAGGCACTCTGAGCGATATCCAGACCACCTGGAACGGACAGACCTTCACCCCCATGCAGGGCGGTGGCTTCCATTGGGCAATGGATACTGCCTTCCCAGTCAAGCCCGAGGCACTCATTCCCCCCGCCTCGCCACGCGTCAAGGCAACGCTTGCCAACTCCTCCATCACCGACAACACCCTCACCTTAAACTGGAACTACTTGATTGACAATACAGTAAATCGCAAGGCAAAGTGGATACTGTCGCTCAAAGGCAACACGCTCATCATCGACCTCGCCAGCGATTAGGACGAAAAAGACGGCAACGTGGGCGAGTTCCAGTTTGGCGGCATATCTGGCATCTCTGGCAAAGTGGTGGAAATCCCCTACCTGACCTGGGGGCGTTGGTTCCATCCAAGCAACCCGCCTGGCGTCTTTGTCACGGACAACTGCTGCGTCTTCGCCATGCTCGACTGGTACAACTCCGATGCATCAGGCCTGTTCGGAGCCTCCAGCGCCACCCCAGGCGGACACTTTGAGCTAACCGCCTCCACCGCCGACCACCGCTGGGTGCCCGACGAAGGTACGTCGGACCCCACCAACACCATCCGCGACTACTCCGTCATCAATGGCGGCAGCTACTACTGGCCAACCACGGCACACCGCCGCAATCCAGCCAGAGAACGCCTGATGCTGACTGTCGCAGACAAGCTGGTCAACGTCCTCCCCAACATTCCGCACAACCCGAATCCCGACATCCCGCTTACTCGGAACGACGTCTGGTCCACACGCATGTGGTACATCAGCGCCCCCACACCCGACTACTTCTCGCAAGAACTTGCCATGTGGCAGTCGTGCAGGGACTACGGCATGGAGCACCTGAACATACGCCTACACGGCAACATCAACCGCATGTACTGGCCTGTCCGACTCGACGAGCCGACCACCTTCATCACCCCGTTCACCACGCCCGACATCGGTGGCGACGAGGCCCTCGCCGCTTTCTGCAAAGGCGTTAAACAACTCGGCTACCGCATCGGCCTCTACACCGACCACATGCTCCTCAGCGAACTCTCCTTCGACGCCTGGGACGAGGACATGATGAACCAGGACTCAAACGGGGCCTGGATCTACAGCAGCGGCAACACCAACCAGACCAAAACCTCCAGGCTGGTTGGTCTCCAGAAGAAGTGGAATGCGCTCTATGCGAAGCAGTTTGCCCCAAACTGCGCCTACCTGGACCAAATCACCTGTCCGCCCTGCTGGCGCTACACCGACTACGACGCACGCGCCCCCGAAGCTGCAAAGTTCTCGGCGGCCTGGCGTGTTTTCGTCGAAAGCCTGCGCCAGGAGCGCAAGGACTTCGGCCCCGTCCTCTCCGAGGGGAAGACGCAGCTCTTCTTTGCGGGACTGTGCGACAGCTACGCCCAGCCCCAGCGGATGGCGATGAATGTCATCCCCGACTTCAACCTCCGCAAAATCCATCCGCTCTCCAACGACTGCGGCTATGAACTGACGCTGGTCGCCAAGAAGGCCAAAGACGGCGGCAAGCAGTTCGCCCACAGGCTACTAGCCTACGAATATGCCTACGGCAGCATCGGCCACATCGCCGACTGCTATTCAGGTGCGCCAATCGTCCCAATCTCTCCTGCCATGATAGCCAGCTATTTCCTCATCCAGCCGATGCAGAAGTTCTTCGCGGGCGTCAAGATAAAGGAGATTCTCTACAACGTGAACGGGCAGTATCTGCCCTTCGAGGACGCAGCCAAGGCTGGGACGCTTTCCCGCAACCAGGTCAAGCTCCTCTATGAAAACGGTCTGGAAGTGGCCTCCAACTTGAATGAAACAGCAACCATGAGCGTGACGCTCAATGGAATGCCGTTCGAACTGCCCCCGGACGGGTTCGCAGCCGTGACTGCAGACCAGAAGAACATAGCCTGCTCCGCACTGCAAGATGGACAGCGTGTAGATATGTGCAAGCAAGACTATTTCCTATACTGCGACAACGGTCCTGCCAATCAACTCCTCCATGCCAAGGGTGCCTACCTGCTTAAGAGACTTCCAGACAACAACTTCGAGCTGATTCCAGCACCCTTCAAGGAAGAGGAGACAGTGACGCTTGACCTTGCCATCGCCACCCCGTCCGTCACCGTGGAACGCTACGCCCGCGACGGCAGGCTGCTCGGCACTGCCACTCTCCCCGTTACCAACGGCCAGCTCACCCTCCCCGTCACGCAAGAAACATTCAAGTACCTGCTGAAAAAGTAGGTTCGCAATGTCACAGTAAAAGAGCTCCCGACGGCGTGCGCCGTCGGGAATCCATGCCAAATCCCACCTACTGCCCTTGATGTGCTACAGCAGTTGCTCCGCATCCATCAGGGAGAGGTTAGTGTGGTAGCCAGGATCTGCGTCCGAAACTGCAGGTATTACGTTGATAATGTCGCCTTTCGCGGAGCGTGTCTGGCAGCCAAAGCCATTTGGCTGCAGGAAGCCCTGCGTGAAGGCTTGGAAAGCCGCTCCTGTGCGCAAAAGAATCTCCTGACGCATCTGTGGACAGAGTGCTGCCATCTCCAGCCCCGCACGGACAGTCTCTGGCAGGCTCCACCACGGCATGTCGCTGTTAGCGGGTGTGCGCGACACCAGGTCGAAGCCCTTTGAAATGCCACCAGCTTTGCGGTTGAAGCCGTAGTCGAAAACGTGGCAGAAAACCTTCGGCAGAAGATACGTGGCTTCCTCGACCAGATCCGCCTTCTTCCCCTGACGTAGAAGAATCCACAGGCATTTTCCTGCAAGGCCCGTAAACTCCCGCGCGTGCCCTGGATCGCTGAAGATGACACTGCCATCCCGCCAGGGCCTTTCATTTGAATCCAGCGATTCAATGAAGTCGTATTTCTGGAGTTCTGGATAGTCTCCCTGGTTAATATGATGCTGGACAATGTATTGGATGAATACCTCCGCAACATCCTGCCAGGCAGTCTCCTGTGGATATGCATCGAGGAAGTCAGCAATGCCCCCGAGGGCAATCATGCGTGGTCCCTGGGGAAACTTCCCAGGCGTGTAGGCAACCTGGTTCTTGGGGTCGAAGCTCTGCTGGTCGGTACGAAACTCCCGATTGCGTATGGCCTCCAGCACTTGCTCGAACAAGTTGCGCCCCGCTTGAATGTATTTTTCATTCTGCAATATGCGTCCCGCCGCGAAAAGCCCTTTGGAGTAGAAGAGGTCGCTGAAGTTTCCTTGGGAAGGAGGCTGCTGGAAAAATGAACTGCCATCCAGGCGCATGGCAAATGGCAAACGTCCATCATTATCTTTCCGCAGCTTTTCCATAGACGCCGCAACCGAGCGAAGCATCTCTGCAAGCCGCTTTGCCAGTTCTGGTTCACCATGTGCCTCCGCATATTCGACATGCTTTGCGAGGCTCTCCAGACCACGTCCTTGAATCCAGCTGTAGATGCAGCCGCGCTGGCGGAACGGCTCGTCCTTCTCGTCGTAGTCGCGCCCCGACACGATGTCAAATTTGGTATCAATGAAAGGATAGTCTGGAGCATTGCGCTCAAAGCGTTCCAAGATACGCCTGATGGAGGTGAGAATGATGCTTTGTATCGTTGTTTTCATAGGTGCAATGTGTGGGAAGATGTGTGAGAAAGATGCTGTCGCATAGGTGGCGTTTTTCGATGACGAGCCGTCGTCGTTGCCCCTGCGTCGTCGTTACCACCATTTACGGCCTAATAATATAGGCATGAACGCCAAAGGGCTTGAATGAAAGCGTCACCTTTGGGTTGCCCTTCAGCCAGACCACATCGCTCTGGTTGATGTTGTCAACCATGGTGCGCGGCAGATTGGGCAGGTCAATGAGGAACTTGACCTTCAAAGGCTCCCGCTGATTGTTCACGGCCAGCAGCAAGTAACTGCCGTCTGAGTGCTTGCGCAGGCAGTAGGTGACATCAGGCACAACGTCCTCGACGGTCTGCATCTCACCGTCCTCCTCGCCCTCGACAAGGCGCACGCGGCTCTGGAACTTCTTGAGGTAATCGACGCTGGCGGTGTCGTGGTTGCTGGTTACCAGCTCGTCGCACCACTCGCCCAGCAGGTACTCCTTCAAGCGGTCAACCTCCTTCATGGCGGGAAAGATGACGAACTTCCTGTACTCGTCCGTGCAACGCTGAAGACGCCAGCCGTGAAGCCCCATCACGCCGCGCGTGATGGGGGCAAAGAGCACATAGAGCTGCTCCTTGAGGGTATAGCCGATGTGACCGTGGCCCATGATATCAAACATAGGCGGCATGAAGATGGCACTTCTGCCGCCACCAGCCGCGCGCACAGCCGCCACCTGCAGGGCGGCATCGTAACTCACTGTAAACAAATCGGAGTCAAACTCCTTCATCCCCTCCTTTTTTCCTGGATAGGTATTGGCAATCAGGACATCATACATGGGGGCGGTTGTCTCGTAGTTGGTCCACCAGGCGATAATGGGCATCATCTTGGCCGACGGGTGGTTCTGGCGTATCACATCCTTCGTCCAGCCGAGCCAGTCGATCATGTGCATGACCAGTCCCTTGTCTTTCTGGCTGTCCCAATCCTCCTTGTGGTTGGCGGAGTAATACTTCCAGACGCAGTTCTCGGGCTCGTCCATCGTGTAGCCGATGACGTTGGGGTATGTGGAGAGCCTGGCGGCAGCCTCCGCCAGCACCCTCTTGCGCAGCTCCAGCGCCTCGCCCTTGGCGGGCTTGAGCATGCTGTTCATGCCGACCGCCGTGGCTTCGGACTCGTCCAGCATCAGGTTGGCCCCCAGGCCCACCAGCAGCGCGACGTTGCTCCAGGCGGGGTCGTCCTTCATCTTGTCCAAAGCGGCGAAGATGGCGGGCTGCCCATGCGTCCCATAGACCTTTTTGTAGATTTCCGAAGCATATTCAGGGGGCATATAGAGGGCTCCGAAGTCGCTGAAATTGCCACCAGCCTCAAGGAAGCGTTCATCCATCGAGCCGAAACGTCCTCCTTCCCCGACCTTGAAGCAATCATACGCTCCCAGCGGAAAGAAGGGCTTCCCCTTGAACATCACGGGTGGAATCGGGGACAGCTTCCGTTTCGCACGTCCATTCGATTCTGTCTTGAACTCAATGTCGCTGATTTCCAGCACCACCACCGCCTTCGGGTTCTTGACGGAAATCTGCAACTCGTCTGGTGCAACCTCGCCAACGCAATCAAAGGAGAGTTCAACGGCTTCACCTGGAACAAGTTTCTGCGTAATGTAGCCAGCTTTTAGTACATCTTTCGGCCCCATGGTTCCAACAGTCACGCCGCCAGGGAAGGGTCCCATCGGCTCAATCTGCTTGAGCTTGAAGGTGACCTTGCCATCCTTCCAAGCCAGCGTAGGCACTCCGAACTTCATCTGCGGCCAGCCGTCTCCTGGCTGCGCGGTAAAGCGATAGACGCCCTCCCCCGTCTTTTCAATGGATGCGTTCCCATACGCGGCAAACGCCAGTTCCCTGGCAGATGCAATAACCCCGAGCAAAACAACTAATGCGATGATTCTTTTCATTTTCAGAAGGTCCTCTTGATTCGGAAATTATTGAAGAAAACATTCTCTGCATGTTTGAAATCCAACGTGCAGTTCGCATATTCAGGATGCCCTTCCACGGAGCGCATGTCAAGGACAAAGTCCGTGAACTCAATGTCGCCAACATGATGTTCTGGCAACGCGCAGATGACAGGATAGCATCCGCTGATGGCGTGGATGCCTCGAAAGGAGATGTCGCGGACATAATCGACTGCCTCGTTGTCCGTAAGATTAATCCCAAAGAAATAGAGCCGCGTTTGCGCCTCGATGTTGGAGAAAAGCATGTTCTCGACAGCAAAGGGCCTGACTTCTGGATAGGGCTTCGGAGTGTCAGGATAACGTGGCGGATCGCGCTGGTCGATTTCTTTGATGCGCGGCGATGTGATGGCGATTCCAATGCGGCTATCGCGCATGACGAGATTGCTGAACGTGCAGTTGCGCATGAGGTAGTCGTGCGTCCAGCCGATGCGGATGCAACAGCAGGAACTTTGGAGGACGCAGTTGGTGACGGTAATGTTTTCGCAGGTTTTCGGCTCGTCAAACTGTTCCTGCATGCTGCGGACGATGATGCAGTCATCACCGTTTGTGAGGTTGCAATCGCTGATGATGACATTTCGACAAGAGCCTAGATGGATGCCATCGCTGTTTGGCGAACGCAAATCCGCCTTCATGGTAACGCCACGGACGCGGACATCTTCGCAGTCAAGAAACCATGTGAACCAGCCTGCACTGTCAACCAGCGTCAAATCCTCCAGGCGGACATCTTGGCAGCCAACTAAGAACAGGCTGCGGCCTGGAATCATCTGGTCGTGCCTGCGTTTCCAGTGTCCCTCAAATGGCTTGAGGGATTCGTCAACATGGAGGAACCCAAGCCCCTGGAAGTCGATTTTACCTTGGCCGCAGATGCAGACATGGGAAATACATTCACCGTACATGACGTATCGTCTATTATTGCGGAGAGCATATCCGACTTTCCAATAGGGGTTTGGTTGAACCTCGGGGTAGAGTTCAGGATTCGTCCCCGCAAGAAGGACGGCATCCCAGGCAATTTCAAGTCGGACATTGCTCCTTAACCGCAGCGGATAGAAAAGATAGGAACCCGATGCGGCTAAAACCGTTCCGCCACCATTTGCAGAACAGACATCAATAGCTTTCTGAAGTGCCTCCGTGCAGTCAAATGCCCCATCCCCGACGGCACCAAAAACGCGTATGTCGTAAACCTTTTCCATTTATACTGTTTCTATAGCCTTTTTGAGCCATGAAGTCTTTTTCACCTTGCAAGAGGAGTTTTCACATTTTATTTACTTTACTCCCTCATTCTTAAAAATCCAATGAAAACAAAGACCTTTTAGAATGATTAGGACATCAGCCTTTCTCTCTGATTTGATTTGTTCATTTCCACTTGACATTTCCCTTGAATCAGGCTAAATTATTAACTATAGTCCACTAAAGAGATAACCATGACAGAACAATCTTCACGCGAAACACTTGCAACCCGACTTGGCTTCATCATGCTTTCCGCCGGATGCGCCATCGGCCTTGGGAACGTCTGGCGTTTCCCCTTCATCGTGGGGAAATACGGCGGTGGAATCTTCGTCTTCCTCTACCTCTTCTTCCTGCTTGTCCTCGGCTTCCCCGTCCTGATGACCGAGATGGCGGTGGGCCGCGGCGGCCGCTCGAACCTCGTCGGCGCCTTCCGCAATCTCGCCGCCACCCACAAAAACGCCTGGAGCCGCCTGGCGACGGTGATGCTCAGCGGCTGCCTGATCCTGATGATCTACTACACCACCGTCTCCGGCTGGCTCTTCTCCTATGCTGGTTACTACGCTCGCGGAACCATCGCGGAATGCGGCACGCCCGCCGAATGCGGTGCATTCTTCGGCACACTGCTCGCCTCGCCCGGACGCTCCTTGGGATACATGCTCCTGGCAGTCGCCCTCGGGACTCTCATCTGCTGGTTTGGTGTCCAGAAAGGCGTCGAAC
>JAFTAC010000116.1 GCA_017458805.1 Victivallales bacterium
AATCGCCGCGCGTCCGCGCGGCTTGGGTGGGGGTATCTAGGCCGTTTGGGCCTGGTGGTGGTATCCAGGCCGTTTGGGCCTGGCAGGGCGGCAAAGGACGGGGGGCCTGCCCCCCGCGCCCCCTGTTGTTTTCGCAGGGGTAAGCCCCCGCAAACTCCAGCGAGCTTCTCGCTACTGCGCGGTGCATAGCCCGCGCTTCTCCATGCCGCGCTACTGCGCGGTGCAGAGCCCGCGCTTCTCCATGCCGCGCTACTGCATGCCGCGCCGCGCTGTGCTATTGCGCGGTGCGGAGGCCGCGCTTCTCCATGCCGCGCCGCGTTGCGGCGCGGGCAAGGGTGTCTGCGTGGAGGATGTCGTCAAGGGTGTTGGCAGGGAGGGGGCCGAGGAGGTTGAGGGTTTCCTCGACGATGGCGGGGATGCGGTCGAAGGTGAGGCGGCCCTCAATGAAGGCCTGGACGGCGACTTCGTTGGCGGCGTTGAAGATGCTGCCTGCGGCTCCACCGCACTGCATGGCCTGTCTGGCGATGCGGAGGGCCGGGAAGCGTTCAAGGTCGGGAGGCTCGAAGGTCATGGTCAGGGGCTTTGTGAAGTCCATGTTGATGGCGGTGCTTGGGAGGCGCTTCGGATATGTGAGGCAATAGTGGATGGGGAGGCACATGTCGGGGTAGCCCATCTGGGCCAGAACGCTGCCGTCCTGGAACTCCACCATGGAGTGGATGATGGACTGCGGGTGGATGACAACTTCAATGTTGGACGAGGGTTGGTTAAATAACCACTGTGCTTCAATCATCTCCAGGCCCTTGTTCATGAGTGTAGCAGAATCGATGGTGATTTTGCGTCCCATATTCCATGTGGGGTGGTGGAGGGTTTGCTCCAAGGTGACCGTGCTCAAATCAAGCTCCTTGCGGTCGCGGAAGGGGCCACCACTGCAGGTAAGGATGATGCGGCGCACGTCGTCGTGGGGTTTGCCATCAATGCATTGGAAGATGGCGCAGTGCTCGCTGTCAACAGGCAGTAGCTTTGCATGGGTGCGTCGTGCGGCCTCCGTCACGAGGTTTCCCGCCATGACAAGTATCTCCTTGGAGGCGAGTGCAATGCGCTTGCCCGCCTCGATGGCGGCCAGCACGGGGCGCAGGCCAGCCGTGCCCACGATGGCGCAGAGTACAACATCCACATTGGAGGCGCAGACGGCGCTGCAGAGTTCCTCATGGTCGGCCAGCTGGTGGCAGCCAGCGGGGAGATGCTGCGTGCGCAGACCTTCCCTGTCCTCTGCATAGACCCACTCGGGAGTGAACTCTGCTGCCTGCTGCGCCAGAAGCGTGGTGTTCTTTCCAGCGGCGAGACCGACGACACGGTACTCGTCGCCCAGCGCCCTGACGACCTTCAGGGTGTTGGTGCCGATGGAACCTGTAGAACCTAGAATTGCTATTGTTTTCATGGGGGATTTTCGCCGAGCTTGCGCTCGGCATGGAGATGCGCAAGCTCTGTCTTGCGCTCGGCATGGAGATGCGCAAGCTCCGTCTTGCGCAGTTTTAGTTTAGCGTGACGATGGTGCAGCCGCCGCCACCAGGGTCCTTGCCGTCCTGGCCGAGGTGGAAGCTCTTGACGGATGGGTTGTTGCGGAGCCACTGGTGGATGCCGTTGCGGAGGCGTCCCGTGCCGAAGCCGTGGACGATGCGTAGTTCGGGCATGTGGAGGAGGACGGAGCGGTCGATGAAGGGTTCCAGCTCGTTGAGGGCGTCCTCGACACGCTTGCCTATGAGGTTGATTTCAGCGTGGGATTCGACGGTGGTGCGGGGGCGGAAGATCTTGATGACGGGTTCGTCGGGGGCCTTGTCGATGCCATCGCGGTTGCGCTCCAGCTCGTTGGCGTTGAGGGTGACGGCGATGCCGTTGATGGAGACGACCACCTTGTTGCCTTTGGCAGAGATGGATTCGATGATGCCGTGGTCCTGCATCTTCTCCACCCAGACGCGCAGGCCGACGGAAAGCTCTTCTGGCGCAAGCGGATGCTTCTGCTTGACGGCGTGTATCTTCAAGCCAGCCTTGAGCTTGCGCTCCTTTTCGGCGATGCCTTTGCGGATGGCCTCGTAGTCGGGTTCCTGCGTCTCCTGCACCTTGCCTTTCTTTGCCTGTTCGCGGATTTCGCGGATGAGGTTTTCCATTTCGCGGCGCGTGTTGGCGACAAGGGATTCCGCCTGCTGGTGGGCCTCCTGCAGGAGCTGTCGCCGCTGTGTGCGGAGGGTATCCAGCTCTGCGGCGAGGGCGTCGCGCTTGGCGGTGAGCTCGGATTCCGTGCCTGCGATTTTGCTGGCATGGTTGGCGATGCGCCGCTGGTCTGCCTCCATGCGCGTGAGAATCTCCTCCAGCTTCCGCTGGTCCTCCGTGAGCATTTTTCGTGCGTCGGCAATGACGGCGTCGGGCAGTCCAAGACGCTGTGCGATAAGCAGGGCGTGGCTGGCGCCAGGCATGCCGACATCCAGGATGTATTCGGGGGAGAGCGTCTTCACGTCGAAGCGGACGGAGGCGTTCAGCATGTTGTTCTGTGCATGGACGAAGTTCTTGACCAGGGCCAGATGGGTGGTAGCGATGGTGAGCGTGTTGCTTTTTGCGAGGTTGCCGATGATGCCGCAGGCGATGGCTCCGCCTTCCACGGGGTCGGTGCCCCCGCCGATTTCGTCCAGCAGGACGAGCTTTCGGCCATGATGGCTCTCCTTGAGGATGTCCGCCACGTTTTTGATATGGGCGGAGAAGGTGCTGAGGTTGGCGGAGATGGATTGCTCGTCGCCGATGTCGGCGAGGACGTCATCGAAAATGGTGAGAGTGGTGCCGCTTCCAGCAGGGATGGGAAGTCCGCTTTGTGCTGCCAGGCACAGCAGGCCGACGGTTTTCAGCACGACGGTCTTGCCGCCTGTGTTGGAACCCGTGATGGCGATGGTCTTGGTGCCGTTGGGAATATCAAGGTTCAGGGGAATCACCTTGCGCCCCTTGTTTTCGCGTCTGAACTGCTGCTGAAGAAGTGGATGGCGTGCATTTTCCAGCTTGAAGTGGCGTCCAAAGGAAACGAGCTCGCAGTTGTTGAGGCCAGCCCAGCGTGCGATGGCGGCGGCGGCGTCGAGTTCGGCCAGGATGCGCTGGTTCTCCATAATGATGCCTAAACGCGAGCGCAGGCGCGCGCTTAAGTCTGTGAGGATGCGGATGATTTCATCTCGCTCTTCGGAGCGTGTGCGCACGAGGTCGTTGCCCCAGCCAAGAGTTTCGACGGGCTCTACGAAGAGAGTTTGGCCTGTGTTGGAGAGGTCATGCACGATGCCAGGGATGGAGGCCTTTGCATCTTTCTTCACTGGAATGACATAGCGTCCGTTTCGCGTGGTGACGAAATGGTCCTGGAGGGTGCTGTCGAGGTCGTTTGAGCGCACCATCTGGTCAAGGTGGCGCTGGATGCGCGCCTCAAGGGAGGCGGCTTCGCGACGGAGTGTGCGGAGCTTCTCGCTGGCGCTGTCCAGGACGGAGCCGTCCCTGTCGAGGCTGCGCGTGAAGAGCTGCCGCAGGTCGTTGCAGGGGTCGAGAGGAGCCAGCAGGGCCTGCATGGTCTTGAAGGGCTGGCAGTCGCGCTGCTGCGCAAAATCGACGACGGCGGCGGTGACATCGAGGAGCGAGAGGCAGGAGACCAGCTCGGGGCCGTTTAGCACGGCGCCCTCGGGGGCGACTTGTCGCAATAATTCGCCTAACTCCTCGGTGCGGAGACCAGGCAGCTCAAGCGGGTGGTTGCGCACATCGATGAGGTCCTGGTAGAGGCTGCGCTTCGCCATAATGACATCCAGGTCGTTGCTGGGGTGCAGTTTTTGCAGCAGCGCAATACCGCCCGTGCTCTGTGCCTGCTCGCAGACGGAGGCCAGAAGGGTGTCGTATTCAAGAACTATTAGAGTGTGGGAATTCATGTTTTTTTCGCAGGGCTGAAGCCCCGCGCACAGGACAGGTGGTTGCAGGGCTGAAGCCCCGCGCACAGGACAGGTGGTTGCAGGGCTGAAGCCCCGCGCACAGGACAGGTGGTTGCAGGGCTGAAGCCCCGCGCACAGGACAGGTGGTTGCAGGGCTGAAGCCCCGCG
>JAFTAC010000001.1 GCA_017458805.1 Victivallales bacterium
AGCACGTATGCCAGGAAGAGGGGGGCGACGGGGATCAGGCTGTCCAGAACGTCGAGGATGCCACCGATGCCAGGGATTTTGCCCGAATCCTTCATGTTGGCAGCGCGTTTCAATGCGGATTCAGCCAGGTCACCAAGGAGGCCTGCCACGGAGGCGATGAGACCGAAGAGCAGGGCACTGCCGAAGGAGAAGACCTTGAGGCCTCCGATGTGGGTCAGCGCTGGGATAAGCAGGAGGAGCAGGGCAGTTGCCACGGAGAAGAGAGTGCCGCCGATAAGCCCTTCCCAGCTCTTCTTGGGGCTGAGAGTCGGAGCCAGCTTGTGGTTTCCGCCAGGCATTTTGGCGGTGGCGGAGCCGACGATGTAGGCTCCGACGTCGGCCATTTTGGTGGTGGCAATCATATAGATCAGAAGCATGCGTCCGTCTAAGCCGCTGAGGTAGTAGAGCCTGGCGACACTGATGAGCGACCAGACGAGATAAAGGAAGATGCCCATGCCTGCGAAAGTGGAGATGACGTTCTCCTGGTTGGGGGCATCGCGGAAGAGGATGGCGAAGCACGCAAGGATGTAGAGGGTGGTTGCCGCCATGGCAAGCGACGAGAAGGGCAGGGTGTGCTGGAACACCGCCAGAAGCAGCAATAGGGTGGCGAAGATGGTGCTGCATGTCTGAAGGGGGCGTTTCAGCGAGATGTCTGCCATCGTGTAGGCCTCGTGGCAGCCGAAGGCCAGCATTCCAAAAGCCAGCAGCAGGAAGACGATGTTGCCGTATATTCCAGGCAGGGCAAAGGCAAGTACGACGAGCAGGATGAGGGGAATGGCGGATTTCAGACGTTCTTTCATCGTATTTCTCCGTAGGTGTTCATTTTGGTCTATTGGACTTGAATTTTTAATTAAGACATATTAGTTTAATTGTGTTTTCTGGGAAAACAAGGAGAAGACACGAAAAAAGTGTGGGAATACTGATTATCCTTCTAAACGAACTCGAGCTATGCCACAGTCATTTTCAACAAAACCAAAGCATATCGCAATCATTATGGACGGCAATGGCCGCTGGGCCACGCAGCGGGGACTTCCTCGCACGGAGGGCCACAAGGCCGGCGCAGATGCCGTCATGCGCGTTCTGGAATACTGCCAAAAGTACGATGTGAGGTATCTGACCTTATATGCCTTCTCAACGGAGAACTGGAAACGCTCTGTGACGGAGGTTACGGCTTTGATGAACTTGCTGTTTGACTTTCTGGAGAAAAAAGGGCAGGAACTCATCAAGAACCGTATTCGGTTACGTGTGATTGGTGAGATTGAACGCCTTCCCTGGCCAGCGAGACGCAAGCTTCAGAGCTTCATTCAGGCTACTGAACAGTTTACCGACTATAATTTGACGCTTGCCTTGAGCTATGGCGGGCGTAGCGAAATCGTCGGTGCAGCCACCAAGTTGGCCGAGCAGGTGAAAGCGGGTACGCTGGAACCATCGGCCATCACCGAGGAGGTTTTTGCTTCGGCTCTTCAGACCGCTGACATCCCCGACCCCGACTTGATTATGCGCACCGCAGGCGAACAACGTCTTAGCAACTTCCTCCTCTGGCAGTGTTCCTATGCAGAGTTCCTTTTCATCGACACACTCTGGCCCGATTTCGCCGAACAGGATTTTGTCGGGGCATTGAATGCCTTCTCGCAGCGCCAGCGGCGTTATGGCAAGGCTTGATTTTTAGTTTACTAAAATGATTATCACCAGCTTACAGAATCCGCGCTTGAAGCAGGTTGTCAAGTGGCGTGACCGCCATGATCGTGACAAGGACCAGGTGGTTCTTTTGGAGGGGTACCGTGCCCTGACCCGTGCGCTGGCCGCAGGATTCACCATCACCGATGTCTATTACTGCCCTGAACTCTACCAGGGGGAGAACGAGGGAAAGCTATTGGCGGCACTGCGCGACCACGGGGCGCGCCTCTTCCAGGTCTCGCCTGAGCCATTCGCCAAAATCACCTACCGCGACCGCCCAGAGGGGCTGCTGGGCATTGGTCCACAACGCCATTTGACTCTGGCGGATATCCCACAGCGCGAAACGCCTGCCTTCTATCTTGTTGCCGAGCAGATAGAGAAACCTGGCAACCTTGGCACCATGCTGCGCTCGGCAGATGCCGCAGGCACGGATGCCTTGATTCTCTGCGACCCGCGTACCGATCTTTGGAACCCCAATGTCGTCCGAGCCAGCACGGGCGTGCTTTTCAGCATGCCCATAGCCGAGGCAAGCTCGCAGGATGCTTTGGCGTGGCTGCGCAAGAAGGGTGTGTCCATCATCGCCACGACCCCACATGCCGACAAGATGCTGACCGAGGTGGATTTGACGCAGCCCGTCGCGCTGGCAGTCGGTGCAGAGCAGTTTGGACTGAGCGAACTGTGGATGAGCCAGGCTGACATCAAGGTGCGGCTGCCCATGATGGGGGCGGCGGATTCGCTCAATGTCGCCACCGCCACAACCATCGTCCTCTACGAGGTGCTGCGCCAGCGCATCGCCGCTGGCATGCTGACCGTTCCCCCCCCAGCACCCGACAACGAGGTGCGTGCGGGGAGCCCGCAACGCTAATACCATTTGGTACCATCATGATGAAAAAGTGCCTGATTCTGTTTTCGTTTTTGTTGTGCTTGCCTCTTAGTGCCAGTGGGTTTAGCATTCATCCAGACGGGGTTAACTGTCGTGTCATGCTGGAGGAGCAGGTGGTTGTGGAAGGGCTCCAGACGGGGCTGAACACTGCCAAGGAGGCGAACAAACCAATTGAATTTTCCGATGTAGTGCTGCCAGATGGCCGTCGCGTCTATAATGCATGGTGTGCCGAAGAGGGTTATCGGTTTAGGACGGAAATCGAGGTGGCGGCTGACGGCAACTCTGTGGAAATCACGACGAAGACAGAGGTTCCTGCGTATCATGTAACGCAGGCGAATCCACCGCAGCTGTCGATTTCCCTGCCCAAGAGCCTGATAGGGGAGTCGGCCAATTATGCGGGGTATATTCACAGCTCCAGAACCAAGGCAAAGACGGAGGGCGTGCTCTCGAAAGACAATCCGCTTCCGAAATATGCATGGCGGTTTTTTACCCTGAAGACGGAAAAGTATGAGCTGAGCTTTGATTGCCATCCGATTGGAGCAGGGGATTTTTGCAATATGGCTGATTCAGGTGTCATTAGAGGACTTGCCGCCATTCAGGAGGACGAGAATGGGATTAAAATATCGTTTGCGAACCTTCTCGGCTGGTTTGGCGGAATGACCGCCGCTAAACTGAGAATCAAAATAGGCGGGATGGAGAACTTTGACAAGGACCATGCCTTGACCGATTTCCGCTACAATGAACCCTTGAGACCCATGCGCCTGCTGAGCTTTGGAGCTGAAAAGCATGGCGACGACTATCTGTCCGCCAATGAGGCCTCTTTCCAGCCCGAAAAAGGCTACGGCTGGGTGTCAACTGGCAAGCTCATCAAGACGACCACCACGCCAGGCGCCTATTACTCGCACTTTTCGGGCAAGGACGGCGTCTATCGGCTTTCTGGCCTGAAGGACGGACTGCACCTTATCACCATCGGAGCTGGAAACCCCGATGGCATGAGCAATCACTTCAGCTGCTACGTCAACAGGCAGCCCTTCTTTCTAGACGTCTCTATAGACAAGGGCGAGATGCTGACAGCCACGCTTCCGCTGTGGGTTGACGACGGCACGGTGGACATCGCCTTCGAGGGCGATTTCATCCTTTCCTGCATCGGCGACCAGTTCCTCCTTTCCAATCGTGAGGATTACCAGTGCAGACGTGGTTTCTGGTGCGTTGATGGCTATGAGCCGTCCGTGCTTTATCGCAACAGCGAATATCTTCCCCGGGCGTTGGCTTTCTCCCCACAAGGTTGGGTGGGGGAGCTCCCCGTGCCAGGCCAGGAGACGGCGGCGCCGCTTAAGGACTATCGGAGTACCCCGAAAGGATTGGATTATTCGGACCCTGCCAATCAATGGCTTTTCAAAATCAAGTTCCTGAAAGTCGGCAATAATCCTGCGTCGCTTCATGAGCTTGCCTCGCCGGAGGCGATGGAGCGATTTATGGCGGAGGCTGTTCAGAAAGGCCGCAATACCCTTATGCTAAGCGGATTGCATTCAAGGCACACTTATCCGAACAGCGATGAGCGTGTATTCGAGTACATCCGCAACCTCTGCGAGGCCGCCCATCGGCATGGGCTGAAGGTCATCGAGCACCATGACACAACGTTGCTTTGGAATACCGATGCGGGGTTCAGAAGACTGGCGGAACGCATTGGCGAGGTTAATCGCTCGATAGCCACTCAACTTCCAGGCGTGCAGCTATGCGCCTTCAACCCACAATTCCTCAAGACATACACAGAGTATCTTTCCAATATCGTGCGCTGTGGCGTGGATGGATTGCAGATTGACGAATTGGGGCCATTCTCCCATGCGTGCTCCTGTGAGCATTGCCGACGTCTTTTCACCCAGGAGACGGGATGGCAAATCCCAGTTGACGAATCCGAAAAATGGCAGCAGGATTTCCAGCGTGACATCACCCGTGTCTGGACGGATTGGAAACTGGAGCATAACCGAAAAATCAAGGGGGAACTTATCGCGGAAATGCGGAAGATAAACCCGCATCTGGCTCTGTTCGGTTATGGTGTGCTCAGAAACCTTGTTTCCCAGGCGGGACCCCGTCACTGGAACACGGACATGACAAGCATAGGGCAGATAACCAGCATGTTCGGCCATGAGGCTCTCGCCTCCGACCCCATTATGTCGGCACGCATGTTTGTTCCAGGCCAAAAGCTCTTCAACTTCTTCCGCTATAACAACGGCATTCCCATTTTCACCTGGCTTTATACGAGAAACTGGTTTTCCTCCTATTTCGGCTATGCAGTCTGCAACATGAACGCGCAACTGCCAGTCTTCTTTGCCCATGGCACAGAATCCATGCCAGAAAAGGCGCCTGACTTCCTAAAGTTCGACGCTTCCAAAGAAAACATGGACATCACAAAAGCTGCGCCAATTGCCCAGGTGGCCCTGCTTTTGGCGGCACAGACACGTAATTGGGAGAATGACTTTTCCCCTGCAAACGCACTTTTTGGGTGTGCGCAGACCTTGGAGGAGCTGCACATCCCCTATCAGGTCATCGGAGAGGATACGTTGGCGAAACCTGAAAAGATGCGTCCGTTCAAGGTGCTGTATTTGGGCATGGCCTCTTGTCTTTCAGATGAGCAAATGGAGCATATTCGCCAGTTTGCCTCCAACGGGGGAACGGTTCTCCTTGAATCCAAGACGGCGACGCGGGACAAATGGGGCCGCTCCAGAAAAGAATGGCCATTGGCAGATGTGTTCGGTTTCAGTCTTGTGGAAGGAAATGCAAACCAGACAACTGCCACAAGCGTGATTATGGCTGGGGGAACCTTCACCTTCGGCAAGCCCATTATCTGCAATTGGGGTAACACCGACGGCTCGTCGTCAGTGGTAGGTGGTAACGACGACGGCTTGTCGTCGAAAAAACTTGCCCGTTTCTCTGCTTGGCATATCCAAGATAAAGGCGGCACGTTAAAACCTCTTCTGTATCAACAGCCGCATGGTCGCGGAACCTTCGTCTATCTACCGATAACTCTTTCAAGGCAAGTCTATTATGAGGCATTTACCGATAACTACAATAAGAGTTATGAATATGATGCCGCCGCCGCTGAGGTTTACCGCACCGTGCTGCTGAGTGTCTTGGGGGATGCCGCCAATCTCGTGCGGACAGATGCCCCCGAGAAGGTTTTTCTTACATTGTATCGGCAAGACAAAGCCGTGTTTCTGCATCTGCTGAATGGCATGGGGACGGGAAATGCGGAAATCGCGCGAAATGTCTCCGAGAAACCTAAGGAGGCCTTCCCGCCAATGCCTCATGACCTTCTTTTCACGCTTAACGTTGGTGCTGTGAAAGCCGCATACGCAGTATCTCCCGATTTTGAGGGATGCATCCCGCTGCCGCTTATTCCAAATAATGATGGCAAAATCAGCTTTGTGCTACCAAAGGAACGCCTGAAAATCTATACCATTGTCAGGTTGGAGTAGGGGGGCTCGTTGTTGGAGAATAGGGCGACACGATGACAGTCTGTCGTGCCGCAGTTTTCTTCAGACACTACTTTTGTGGTACAAGAGCAATTTCCTCTAGCACCATTTTCTCTGGAGCATCTGTTAATGCGCAAATGTCTAGCAGACTAAAACTCCTGCCGAGAAGATTCCTGATGACCTTTCTGATGGCGTTCTCCTCGCCGATGGCGATGCCGAGCTTCTTGCCCTCTTTAATGCATTCTCTTCTGAAATCTCTAATTGCCTTGCACATGTCAATTTCCTCCGCTTCGTTGTCAATGTCCATCTTCAAATCCATGAAAGCTGCACACACCAGAGCCGCATCACGGCTCAGACGTCCCTTGAGCATCCCTTCCTTTATGGCCTTCACAAGCTGTTTTCTGTCTTGGTCATTATAAAAATAATTTAGTACCTCTTTGAGTTCTTTGCAAGAGAACGTCTCCGATTTTTCCGCCAAATCATAGATGTTCAGGCTGATAAAGCCGTAGTTATAGCAGAATTTTTCCGCAATGGGCGGTGCCTTGCCTACCATCTCATCCAGACTGGAGGCAGGGTGGCTCTTATTTCTGTCAAAACTCAGCACAATGTTGATGATACGACTGAATTGACCAGATGAGAGAGTTCTTTCTATACGCCTGGTGTCGTAGCGCATGATGCGAATAAGCATGTTTTTTTCGTTCTTGGACTGGAACTCAACTCCAACCGACAATAGTCCGTTTCCCGTGTCATATTCGAACAACTTGTCCCTGAAACGGTTGTCTGTCTTGAACTTGCCTGTATCATCCTGTACGATTCGGTAATGATCACCGCTAAGTTCTCGTAGTTGCTCTGTTTGCACAGTGGGTCTCCCGTCATATAGGATGTAGTTCAGAAGGTCAGCAAGTATGTCTGGGCGTCCGAAAAAGTTTTTAGCTGCCGTATCCTTTAGTCCCATTCTAATTTTCCTATTCTGAATGTTTAAAGTAATCTTGTTTCTTGATTTTAGGAAAATATAAACGTTGTCTTAGGAAATGCAAATAAGAATTTCAAAAAATCTTAACGAAAATTAGAAAAATGAAAATATGAATGGTGTATTAGGATTATATATGCTGGCGAAGGATAGCAGTATTGGCGCGCTTGCATAGCACGATGCACAAAACGCCAGGGCGTGAAAATGCCATGACAACATCTCTAATGCGGCATTTTCAAAGATGGAAGCTCGAAGGCAGTGCGGCGTGCATTTACAAATTGCCAGACCGCAGGGTTTTTGGCGAACTCTTTGACAAGCTTTCCAGTACCTAGACCTGTGACAGGGGCTGCATCGGATAGACGGTAGCCGACGGCTTCTAGGGCATCCAAAATGCGTGCCAGCCAGAGGGCATAGCTGTTGGCGTTTACACCTGGTGGCTCCCCTATAGGGCCATTTTCAGCGGGCAGTCGAACACCCAGCGCCAGTTTCAGACGCAGATTACGGATGGCATAGATACGGTTCAGGTGCTGCGAACGCGTTTCATCGTTTTCGGAGAGGATGCCGCTGGGGAGATGAAGCAGTCTGACCATGGAAGAAGTCTTGTTGCGCTTCTGCCCTCCAGGGCCAGTGCCGCGGCAGGTGTCAATACGGCACTGTTTTGCCAAAGCCTCGTCGTCGAGGGAGAGCCAATCGTTGCGTCCCTGCAAGTCCATACTACGCCTGCAGCTCTGGGCAGTGCTTCCAGATGCGTCTGGCATTATTCCAGAAGACATCCTGCAGTTCATCATCTGTCAGGCCGCAGGTGGCGATGTCGTGGATGGCCTCAGACAGCTCTTGCCAAGGGGAATCTGTGCCAAAAAGCACGTTCTTCGCACCGACTTTGCGGATTATACGTGCCATCTGGCCATGGTCTTTCATAAATGGCAGGGAGAAGGAGGTGTCGATAAAGAGATTTGTTGCAGTGGGGAAACACTCTTCGACTTCATCCCATAACTTCCAGCCGCCTGTATGGGCGGCGACAATCGTCAGGGCAGGATGGCGTCTTGCTAGTTCTACAAAATCTTTTGGAGCAGAATGATAGGGGGGCTTGAACCCTATGTCTTCGCCAGCGTGGATGAGAACTGGCAGCTCGTATGCTTCGCAAAAATCCCAAACGGGCTCCATGCGCACATCGTCCAGATGGAACTCCTGGTATTCGGGGTGCAGTTTTATGCCATGTAGTCCAAGGTCCTGAATGTGTGTAAGAAGTCCAGTTAAATCATTGTCATCTGGATGGAGGCCGCCAAGCGAAAGGTGGGGCCAGTGGTTGAGTGCAGCGGCCCAGGCGTTCACGGATTTTGCCTGACCAGGACGTGTCACGACGGGGCAGTTCATCCAACCGCTATAGCCTGCATCGGCTGCTTTAGCAGCCAAATCGGCGGCGGTGCCATCAGTAAAGGCAGGGATCCCATTGGCAAGCTTTCGCAGATGGGCAACTGCCTGCACCGCGATTTTATCTGGAAAAACGTGTGTGTGAGTATCGAAGATTCTCATTTATGTACTATTTGATATAAGTGGTTAGTGGTTAGTGGTTAGTGGTTAGTGGTTAGTGGTTAGTGGTTAGTGGTTAGTGGTTAGTGGTTAGTGGTTAGTGGTTAGTGGTTAGTGGTTAGTGGTTAGTGGTTAGTGG
>JAFTAC010000117.1 GCA_017458805.1 Victivallales bacterium
CCCCCAACCACTAACCACTAACCACTAACCACTAACCCCCAACCACTAACCCCCAACCACTAACCACTAACCACTAACCACTAACCACTAACCACTAACCACTAATACTGGTCGAGTTTTGAGATGAGCTTGTCGATGGTGGGGAAGTCGCGGTAGAGGAAACCTGCCTTCTGGAAGGCAGGTGAGGCCTCCAGGCGCTCCTGGAGCTCGGGTTTGGCGGCGATGGCGCGGTCAACGCCGATGAGAAGGGGCCAGTCGGAGCCTTCGTCGAGCTGGTCGAGGCGCTGCATGAGCTGGTTGGCGTGCCAGCGGTGGAAGAGTTCCAGGTAGATGGTCGTGCCCTCGGGGGAGGTGAAGCCGAAGTCGGGGAAAACCAGCAGCCCCTTTTTGCCCTTTAGAAGCGGGCATTCCTCCAAAAAACGCCATCGGCTGTTCTTGGCGGCAAATGCCTTGCGGAACATGGCGATTTCTTCTGGCACGTATGAGCCGTAGGCGTCGCGGCAGACGAGGCCCGACGATTCGTCCAGCTTCAGTTCGCGCTCTTTCGTGCCGTAAACGCTGGAGTGAAGGATTGTTGCAGAAAGACTCCAGTGCTTCAGGTTGACGACGGCGGGGAAGAAGCGCGCCAGCTGGAAACCGTAGCTGCGCGACTGGCTCAGAACACTGCCAGGGCCATCAATGGTGAAATGGATTCGGGTAGTCTGAAACGGCGCAATCGCGCCGTCAGGACGATGATGACCTGAAGCTGGCTTGAAAGATTCCTTGGGTGCTCTGGCCTCTGCCATGGAGACGAGGCGGTTGAAGCGCACCAGCGAGAAGAGGCGGCGGAGCTGCGCCTGCGAGGCGTCCTCTACGTCGAGTTCGATGGAGGTGGCCTCTAGAAGAAGTCCCTGCACAAGGGCGACATTATACCGTTCTATGAGTTCACGGGGACTGGTGTCTCGGAAGGAGATGAGGCGGTCGTTGTCAGGCAGGTCCGCATAGAGTCTTTCGCGGCCCAAAGGCGATTCAATGCTCTGTGCGACGGCCTGTCGGTACTCCTCCTCTGTGGCGAAAGTGCCTTGTTTCAAGACTGCGGCGGAGGCGAGAAGAAGCTTTTTGCGTTCGGCTGGGTAGTCAAGCTCCGCGCTGGAAGTGAACTGCGCACGGTCTTCCAATATTTTCTGCAAGCCGTTGGACAGTTTTGTATTGAGAAAGCCAGTGGTCACATCGCTCCAGGCCTGGAGCATGTCGCCGCGTGTGAAGGTGCCGTTTGGCTCGCACGCAGCGATGAGACGTTCCGCCAGTTCCAGAATATCCTTATCATCGGTCTTCTGGAAGACGGGGATGACCCGTTTGCCGCTACATCGGCAGATAACCAAGTCTTTCGTAAGCACGATGTTGTCTCCTTCTCTCGCTGGTGGAATCTTCCGATGTCCCGAAGCTGACGATTTCGTAGAGGATGGCGGTCTTGCCAGGCGTCGGACGCAGGATGCGACCCAGCCGCTGCACGTGTTCGCGGATACTGCCGCTGCCCGACACCACGATGCCGATTTCCGCCTCTGGCACGTCAACGCCCTCGTTGAGCACCTTGCTCGTGACGAGGCATGGATACTCTCCCGAGCGGAAGCAGTCAAGGAAGTCCTTGCGCTCCGCAGCTTTCGTATGGTGCGTCAGAACGGGGAGGCAGAAGCGCTCGCCAATCTCGTAGGCCGTTTTGTTGTCCGCCGTGAAAATCAATGTGCGTCTGCCTGCGTGCTGGCGCAGCAGCTTCCAGACGGTGTTCAGTTTGGCGCGGCTGGCGGTTGCGATGCGCTTTTGCTCCATATAGGCCCTGTAGGCCTCGCGCCCGCCTGGACGACGCGCAACGGCCACTAGAAAACGCTTCCACCCATCGGCATTGCTGAGGTTGATGGCGTTCTGATGGAGAAAGTTGATATAGCGTTCGCGGCTGGCGCTGTAGGCGGCGAACTCCGCCTCGTCCAGTTCCACGTAGATGCGCTCTGTCGTGTAGTCGGCGAGGACAGTGCCCTCCATCTCGTCGATCTCCTTGCGGAAGCAGATGGCTCCAAGGAGTTCTTCCAGGGGATTGTCGGGCATGTCGTCCCGTTCAGGCGTGGCGGAGAGGCCGAGGCGATAGGGGGCGATGGCCGCCTTGGCGATGTGGCGGTAGGTCGCTCCAGGCAGATGGTGGCACTCATCGACGATGAGCAGGCCGAAGTTGCCGCCGCTGCTGTCCAGGCTTAGGAGCGCGGAATCGTATGTGGCGACGGTGAGGTCGGCCAGTTCGTGGGAACCGCCGCCCAACATGGCGACGTGGCATCCGAAGGCGCGTTCAAGCTGACTGGCCCATTGCGTCATAAGGTCGATGGTCGGCACCACCACCAATGTGGAGCGCTGTGCATCCGCGATGGCCATTTGTGCGACGAATGTCTTGCCTGTGCCTGTCGGAAGCACCACGATGCCACGCCTTTTCGCTGCCTTCCATGCCTTGAGCGCCTCCAGCTGGTAGTCCCGTGGAACGCGCTGCTCGACGGGGGCGATGGTCAGCACATTGTAGTTCCTCGCCTCGTCCAGATAGGGGATGTGGTTGCGGTACAGGTACTCGACCAGCGGAGCGTATTGGGATGCGTCGCACCGCCAGCAGTTGAAACGGCTGTCGTAGGTACACCACTGCCCGATGGGAACGTCGCTTTCCGACGGGACGTTCACGAGCAGCGTTCCTTCGCTGAATTCAATCGTTATGGGGTCTGGCATGGATTTCGTTTATGAGAAAAGCTAGTTTTACGAGGACTTTTCTTAAAGATAATTCATATTCTCAAAATATCAAGTCGCAAAAGGAATATTTTTGCAATTATAGAATGTGCGCGGCTATATGCCATGTGCGCGGCTACGCGCCGCGCACTCAGGACGGAAATGGGTGCGCAGCCGCGAAAGGCGGGGTTACCCCCTCATCTGTATTTCCAGAGCCTGCTGGTGGAGCAACCTTGCAATCTCTTCGACGAGGGTGGGGGGAAGGCCGAGTTGGCTTCCCTCCTGCCGCATCTGTGTGAGGATGGTGTTCCAGCGCTGGCTCTGGAGGGCGGTCATGTTGTCCTGCTGTTTGAGAAGGGAAATCTGCTGAACTGTCTCCATGCGTTTGGCGATGGTGCAGAGCAGCTCGTGGTCGAGTTCGTCGATTTGCGTGCGCAGGGCCTTGAGCTTCAGGTTGTTCTCGATGGCTTTTTCATGCTCTTTCGGGTGCAGGTGCGCGAGGAGGCTTGCAAAATCTGTTGGTGAAAGCTGCTGCCTGGCGTCGCTCAACGCGGCATCGGGTGTGGGGTGAACTTCAACCATGAGGCCATCGCAGTCCAGGTCGATGGCCTGCTGCGAGAGGAGGAGGATTTTGTCCCGCCTGCCTGCGATGTGGCTGGGGTCGCAGAGGAGGGGGATCTGGGGCATTTTCTGCCTGAAATCGACGGCGAGGCTCCAGGCAGGGTCGTTGCGCAACTCGCCTGGATGCTGTGTGGAGAAGCCCCGCAGGATGGCTGCAACTTTGGTGAGGCCAGCCCGTTGCATGCGCTCGATGGCGCCCAGCCACAGGTTCAGGTCGGGGTTCACGGGGTTTTTGACGAAGATTGGAACGCAACTGCCCTTGAGAGCCTCGGCAAGTTCCTGGACTGCAAATGGATTTGCTGTTGTCCTGGCTCCTATCCAAAGAATGTCAAGTCCCGTTTCCAAAGCTGCTTCCGCATGCGCTGGAGTTGCGATTTCCGTGGCGACCTTCATGCCTAGCTCACGTCGGACGCGTTGCAGCCAGGGCAGGGCGGTTGCCCCCATGCCCTCGAAGGAACCAGGACGTGTGCGCGGCTTCCAGACCCCTGCTCGCAAGGCAGAGATGCCTTGTGCCTTGAGGCTGGTTGCGATGCTCATCACCTGCTCTTCGCTTTCTGCTGCGCATGGCCCCGAAATGCAGATGAGTTCTGTGCCAGGCAGGGGCTTAAGCCCCCAGGCGACAAGGGTGTTGTAGGTGGATATGCTCATGGGTGGATATGGGAAATTGTGGCAAACTTCCTTGAAAAGGGAGGAATTGGATACATATTATGAATTATGGTTATAGAGGCTATTTCATAAACTATAACGCAGAAAACTGATAATTCCAGAGCAAAACAGGCATTTTGGAGAGCAGATGGTGGAGTGCGGGACAATCATACGCGACGTCGAGATTAAGGAACTGGTGTTTGAAGGGGCGGGATTCGCCCGCCTTGACAACGGGGCAGCAGTCTTTGTGCCATATTCAGCCGTCGGCGATGTGCTGACCATTGAGATTACTGCTGTCCACAAGAACTTCTACAATGCCGTGATACGTGAAATCCAGCGGCCTGGCGAGGGGCGCTGCGAACCTGCCTGCCCGTTTTTCGGGCGGTGCGGTGGCTGCGCCTATCAGCACATCGACTATTCACGCGAGGTGGAGGCGAAGCGTGCGCAGTTCGCCACCGCCATGCGGCGCATCGGCCATTTCGAGGAGTTTCCCGATCTGGAGCTTTTCTACGAGGCCCCGAAACGCTATGGCTACCGCAACAAGCTGAAGCTGGAGCCACTTGCGAGAACAGTCAAATTCTCCAAGCGTCCCTATCTTGACTATGGTTTCTGCGGACTGGACAACAGTGAATTCTTCGCCGTGCCCAAATGCCTTCTTGCAATGGATGCCATCAACGATGCCATCCGCGGCGCGGCACGCAGCGAATGGGGAGCGCAGAACTCGAAACGTCGGGAGCCCTATCCGTTGACCTTACGTGCGGACTCCAAAGGCAACTGCGCCTACTTCTTCGGCTTTGCCTCCTCGCGGCTGCCCTGGCTGCATGAACAGTTGCTTGGCAAGGAGGTGCTGGTTCCCGTCGGCAGCTTCTGGCAGGTGAATCCCGAGGTTGCAACCGCGCTCTTAGAGCACGTTGGGGGATGGTTTGTCCCCTTTAACATGGGAACCTTTGTCGATGCCTACGCGGGCGTTGGTACCTTCTCGCTGGCATTTGGCGACCTCTTCCAAAAACGTGTCATCATCGAAAGTGATGCACAGGCGGTGAACGCCTCCCGCAAGAACCACGAGATGCTCGGCCTCCAGGCATCGTTCATCTCTGGCAAAACGGAGGAGGCTCTTGGGCAGGCTCTTGACAAGACCCGTTCGTGGGACACTGCGGTTTTGCTCGACCCGCCGCGGACAGGCTGCCATCCCCGCGTGCTGAAGGTGCTGCAGGAGTTCGGGCCCGAGGTCATCGTCTATGTCTCCTGCAATCCCACCACCCTCGCCAGAGACCTGGAGAAACTCTGCGCAGATGGCGGCTTTGTACCTGTGCGCTGCGCCGTATTCGACATGTTCCCCGCCACCGCGCATTTTGAATCGGCAGTTTTGATAAGAAGATCAAAAAAGGGGGAAAGATATTCTTCAATTCCCGATCAGGAGCTGTTAATCAGAGTCTGATTGCGGGGGCCGTTCGCGGTAAGTTTTTTGCGCCGTTATGCGGATTATCATTCTGAGCAGTTGAAAGATTACAAAAAAGACCCATAAACATAATAACCCCTCATAACAGGGAGCAAAACATGAAAACAAAGAAAGCAAGTGTTGGTTTTATCGGTTTTGGCGAGGTGAACACACCTCCCGAGTTCATCAAGGAGAGAACCGCCGCGGCGGCGGAGGAGCTTCGCAAGCGTGGATTGGATGTCATTGAGGCGCCCGTGGTGAATGACGACCCCGCAGGGGCCATGTCGGATGCGGCGATTGCTGCGTTGCAGGGACAGGATTTCGATGCGCTGGTGGTCTGCGTGGCGGGCTGGATTCCGACATGGGCGGTCATCCGCACCCTTGAACCCTTCAAGCACAAGCCGATGCTGCTGTTTGGGCTGAGCGGCTGGCGTGAAAACGGCCATTTCGTCACGACAGCGGACCAGGCGGGCACGACGGCTCTGCGCCTCCCCATGAGCGAGATGGGCTTCAATTTCAAGTATCTGGTGAACTTCAAGGACCAGGTGCCACGTTGGGACGAGGCTGCCGACTACCTGAAGGTCGCCGCCGCAAGCCGTGCCCTGCGTGGTGCGCTAATCGGCATGTGCGGCTACCGTGACATGCGCCTCTATGGGACGCTCTATGACGGCTGTGCGCTGAAGTCCGTCGTCGGTCCTGAAGTGGAGCATTTCGATTTGCTGGAAATCAAGGAGCTGGAGGAGGCTCTGGACGCCGATGAAATCGCAAAGATGTCGGAGCATGTCCGCAAGGACTGGGTCTTCACGCGGGAACCGCAGCCAGGGACCGTGGAGGCCTCCGTGCGTCTGGCGCTGGCCATGCGGAACAAGATAGCGGACAGGGGCTACAAGGCCTTCTCGTTCTGCGATGTGGATGGCGTCAAGCGTTTGCTCAAGTTTGCGCCCGCTGGCGCCTTGACCCTGCTGCACGACATCACGGATATCCCGACTGTGCCTGAAAACGACTCGTATGGGGCTGTCACGCAGTTGATTATGAACAACCTGACGGGCGTCGTCCCCGCCTATATGGAGTTCTATGAGTTCCTGAAGTCGGGGGCCCTGATGGGCGTGCCCGACTACGTGCCCGCAAGCGTCTGCGACGGCCCCGTGACAGTGATGCCCAATGCGTTCGGTTCCTTCGGCGAAGGGCTGCTGAATGTCTCCAAGGTCCGCACAGGCGAAGTCACCTTGACGCGCCTGGCGAAGGTGGGGGGCGAGTTCGTGATGCACGCGGTGCTGGCAGACGCCGTCACCCCCGAGACCTGGGAGGAGGCTGGCTGGGCGCCGCCCGCCCCGCAGCTGCCCAGCCTGGAGATGCGCTTCCGCAGCCCTGCAGAGTGGTTCCTGCAAAACGTCATGGGACAGCACTACATCGTCTCCTACGGCAATCATCTCAACCTGGTCAAGGAGTATTGCAAGATAAACGGAATCAAGGTTATTCTCTAAAGCACATCTATGAAACAAGGACATCTATGAAACAAAGACTGCAAGAGGCATTGAAGGGATGTCGCGCGGACTACGCGGACATACGGTTTGAGACTCTGGACAGCACCTCCTTCACATTCCATGGGAAGGAACAGGAGGGGGCTGCCACTTCACTAGTGCAGGGCGGCGTGGTTCGCGCATGCATCAATGGCGGCTGGGGGATGGTGGCGTTTGACTCGCTTGACGGCATTGAAGGGCATCTCTCCGAGGCGTGCGAGTATGCGCGTCTGGTTTCTTCGCGCAGAAGCGAGAAGACCATGATAGCGGATGGTCCCGTCTGCACCAGTGACTTCAAGGCGGAGATGAAGGATGACTTCCGCAACCACACCCTGGAGGAGAAGGTGCGCACGATGGAGGAGTACAACAAGTTGATCATGGGGGCCGCCCCCGAAATCGAATCCTCGGTTGTGCGCTACAATGACCGCTTCAGGACCGTCTATTATGCCTCGACCCGCGGCGCATGCTTCATGGAGGAGCGTCCCTTCATCGGGCTGCTCCTGAGCGCCGTTGCCCGCAAGGGCGACCTGATTCAGCGCGGCTTCAAGAGCCTGGGCTCCATTGACGACTACGGCATGGTGCTCGGCAGGGAGAAAGATGTCCAGGAGGCGGTGAAGCGGGCCGTGGAGCTTTTGTCTGCCCCGAAGGTGACAGGCGGACGCAAGACCGTCATCCTTGACCCCGCCTTCACGGGGCTTTTCACACATGAGGCCTTCGGGCATCTGAGCGAGGCGGACTTCCTCTTCGAGAACCCGCCTGTGCGCGACTTGATGCACATCGGGCGAAAAGTCGGCCCTGACTTCCTGAACATCGTCGATGACGGCTCTCTGCCTGGGCTGATGGGAAGCGAGCGCGTCGATGACGAAGGCACTCCGACCAAACGCAATATGCTGGTCGAGAATGGAGTGCTGGTCGGGCACCTGCACTCGTTGGAGACAGCGGCGAAGATGGGCGAGGCCCCCACGGGCAACGCACGAGCCATCAGCGGCAGTTTCAATCCCATCGTCCGCATGACAAATACCTTCATCGAGCCAGGCAGCTGGAAGAAGGAGGACCTCTTCAAGGACGTCGATGACGGCATCTATGCATGCGAAGGCATCGGCGGGCAGACCCAGATGGAGATGTTCACCTTCACCGCCTCGTATGGCTACGTCATCAAGAACGGGCAAATCCAGGACCTGGTGCGCGACGTGATGGTGACGGGCAATGTCTTTGAGACGTTGGGCAACATCGATGCCATCGCCGACGACCTGGTGCTCTTCAAGAACAGCGGCGGCTGCGGAAAGGGAGGTCAGAGTCCGTTGCCCGTCAGCGATGGCGGACCGCATATCCGTGTCAGAAACGCCGTGATTGCATAACGAAGGGAGGTACGACCACTATGCAGAGATATGTCTCAAAGATGAAGGCCTCCGCCATGGAGGCACTGGAGTTGGCCAAAAAACTGGGTGCGACGGCAGCCAAATTTCACTATTATCACAGGGCGGCTCACGAAGTTGCATTTGAATCCAGCCGATTGAAGGCTTGTTCAGGCGAGGAAAGCCAGGACTTTGTTGTAAACGTGATTGTTGACCGCAAGCGTGGCAGCGCACGTGGCAATGTGATGTCATCCATTCCCGAGATTGTCGAGCGTGCCGTGACATTCGCGAAAAACGGCGCTGTCTCGCATTTTGACGAATACCCTGCCCCAGCGGAGAGCTATCGTAAAATCCGCCTCTATTCTCCAAGTGTCAACAGCTTGACATCGGAGAAGCTGGTGAATGACTGCCAGGGATTTGTCGATAGGCTGATGGCGGCGGACTCCACGCTGATTGTCGATGCAGGCGGATCCTTTGACGAGGCCGAGAGTCTTCTCGCCCTCTCCTCGGGCTTCTATAATGAAGACGCGAGTACCTTTTGGTCTATCGGCGGCGGTTTCCAGAAGACTACTGGCACGGACATGCTGTTTTCAGGCACAGGGCGCAGCTGGGGCGAACTCAATTCCCTCTACGACTTCAATGCCATCTACGACGATGTGATGTTCGACTTGACAAATGCGGCGAAAATCGTGAAGGCGTCGAGCGGGACCGTGCCGCTCATCCTGCCGCCCTCTGTCGTGATGAAATTCTTCTTGCCCGTTATCATGGGCGTCAATGGCCGAAATGTCTTCAAGGGCACCTCGCCCCTGCAGGACAAACTGCATACGCAGTGCTTCTCCAAGGCGATTAACATCCTGGAGGACCCCTTTGTGGATTTTGCAGGTGGTTCGATTGCGTATGATGGGGCGGGCATCCCCACCCAAAAGCGTATGCTGATTGAGAACGGTGTGCTCAACCTCTTCCTATACGACTACGACACGGCCTGCATGGCGGGCAAAGAACCGACTGGCAACTCTGGCTGCTCACCAAACTCTCCGCGTCTTCTGCCTGGAACGGTCAGCTCCGACGAGCTTATCAAGTCCGTCAAGCACGGCATCTATGTGAAGCAGATGCTGGGCTTCGGGCAGACGAATATGACGAACGGCGACTTCTCCGCCAACCTGGCTCTTGGCTTCCTGATTGAGAACGGTGAAATAGTCGGGCGCGTCAAGGACACGATGATTGCTGGCAATGTCTTCGAACTCTTCAAAGGCGATGTGCAGTTCAGCTCGGACATCCATCCCAACAACCGTCAGCCCTACATGCTGCTGCCAGGCGTCACGCTTAACGCATAAATGGACTACCCCGAGGAGATATTCGAGACCGATGAGGCCTTTTCCACGCCTGACGCGGTGGAGGAGGACGGGCAGCCCTTTGTGCCTGTTGACTACACCGTCAGCGGCGAGGTGATGCGCATCGTCTATTCCAAGCCAGAGGACGGCTACTCAGTCATCCGCCTGCGGGACCATGAAAAACACGAGCTGACGCTGGTGGGGGTCATGCCCAATGTGATGGAGGGGCAGGAGATTGAAGCGGTAGGTCGCTGGGAGATGCACCGCGAACATGGCCGCCAGTTTCGTGTTTCCTCCTTTCGTTCGCTGCTACCAAGTTCCAAGGAGGGGATTAGGCGTTTTCTGGCCTCGGGTGTGCTGCCAGGCATTGGCGAGACATACGCGAACCGCATCGTCGAGCACTTCGGGGAGGACACCATCCGTATTCTGGACGGCTTCTCGGAACGCCTCAAGGAGGTGCCTGGAATCGGCAGGAAGCGCATTGCCGAAATACGCGACGCCTGGAAGAAGACTACTGCCGAGCGCGAGACCCGCATCTTTTTGCAAGGGGCTGGGCTGTCGGGAAATCTCTGCACCAAGATCATCGCCAAGTACGGTAATGGAGCTGCTGCGGACATCGTCCGCATGAACCCCTACCGCCTTGCCAGCGAGATTGACGGAATTGGCTTCCTGACGGCGGACGCCATTGCCGCCAAGGTCGGCATCGAACCCGATGCACCCATGCGGCTTTGCGCTGGCATTGTTCATGCGATGGAGGAATTCGCCGCATCGGGCCACACCTGCTGTCCCAAGGAGGTCCTGCTGCTTTCGGCAGAGAAGCTGCTGAATGTCTCGCATGAGGCTCTGGAGCAGGGGCTTGAGACCGCCCTTGCGGAAAACAAGCTCATGCGCGAGGTGGTCACAGAGGCTGGCGAGGAGCTGGAGCTGATTTTCCTGCGGAGGCTGCGCCTGGCGGAGATGGAGCTGGCGCACTGCATCCGCGTTCTTTTGAACAACCAGCCGAAGCCGCTTGATGTGCCAAGTTATGCTTTGGGAGAGGGCTATTTGCGCCTGAATGAGGCGCAGCGTCAGGCGGTTCACTATGCCCTGCAATACGGCTTTTCCATCGTCACAGGCGGACCTGGTGTGGGTAAGACGACCGTTGTCAACCAGATGTGCGCCGCCGCGAAGGCCTTGAAGCTGAATGTCTTGCTGGCGGCCCCCACGGGACGCGCCGCCAAGCGGCTTGCGGAGGCGACGGGGCGCGAAGCGCAGACCATCCATCGTCTGTTGAAATGGGATGTGCAGGAGAAGGCATTCTACCACAACGCTGATGCTCCCTTGGCATGTGATTTGCTTATCATCGACGAGGTCTCCATGCTGGACACGCAGTTGGCCTCCAGCCTGTTCTGCGCGGTGGTCCCTGGCACACGAGTCGTGATGGTGGGGGACAAGGACCAGTTGCCATCCGTCGGCCCTGGAGCCGTGCTGTTTGATCTCATCAGCTGCGGCAAGATTCCCGTGACCTATTTGACGGAGGTGTACCGCCAGGCGGAGGGCAGCCGCATCATCACCAACGCCCACGCCGTGAACAACGGTCAGATGCCCGATTTGCGCCCCTTGCAGCCGTCTCCAGCGAACCCGAACGCCCTATGCGACTTCTATTGGGTGGAGCAGGAGGACCCTGTGCGCGCAGCAGATATCATCGTGCGCACGGTGACGCAGCGTGTTCAGCCCGTCTTTGGCTTCGACCCCGTGCTGGATGTGCAGGTGCTGGCCCCCATGCGAAAGGGGGAGTGCGGTACGATGGTCTTGAACGAGCAGCTTCAGAACGCCTTGAATCCCCCGTCAGACGACAAGCCCTTCTTCGAGCTTGGCTCTCGCCTTTTCCGCGTGGGCGACAAGGTGATGCAGACCTCCAACAACTACGACAAGGGGGTCTTCAATGGCGAGGTGGGCGTTGTCACAGACATCGACAATGAGAACAACACCTTTCACGTGCTGTTTGACGTGGGCAAGGTGGAGTATCAGCAGGTTGACGCCGACCAGCTCCAGCTGGCATACGCTGTGACCGTCCACAAGTCACAGGGCAGCGAATACCCCGTGGTGCTGATGCCCGTCCTCAACCAGCACTTTGTGATGCTTCAGAAGAACTTGGTTTACACGGGGATGACACGCGCTCGCAAGCTGCTTATCATGGTGGGGACCCGTCGCGCCCTGGGCATCGCCGTCTCAAACGACAGGCCGAACAAACGCCGCACACGCCTCGCACAGCGGATTGCCGAGCCGTGACGACAAGCCATATTGAATGTCTTCTCGGCTACAAGTCGTTCTATGATAACAAAAAAGCGGGACACTTAATTCCAGGGTATTATATACTTTAGTTTTCTGAAGTTTTTTCGGCAGCCGCGAAGCGGCAAGCGCACGGAGTGCGCGCCGCGGACGGAAAGGCATCCCCTTGATTCCAGGCGCCCGTGAGGGCGCAACAATAAATCGTTGTTTTTTCTCCCATAATGAGGGAACAAATCATTGGGGAAACGGCAATCGGCAACAGAAGTAGATAATCCCTGATTTTGGCCGATATACCTTGCGGCATTGATAGCTTCCCGAGGCTGGTCCAGCTGGAAAACACTACTCCAAACGGGCTTGTACCGTTTGTAAATCTCTGTGTGACAATGTGGTACGAGCGATGGGACTTGAACCCATACACCTTGCGGTACTGGAACCTAAATCCAGCGCGTCTGCCAATTCCGCCACGCTCGCACTTAATACAGCATATAATATAGTGGGAAAAATCAAAAATGCAATTCAGAATAGCTTAGGTAGTTGGAAATGTTTTTGGTACGTTCGTGCCTCGATAAAAAACGGGAATTATATACTTTA
>JAFTAC010000118.1 GCA_017458805.1 Victivallales bacterium
CTCCGACGGCGTGGGCGCCGTCGCTACCCCCTCCGACGGCGTGGGCGCCGTCGCTACCCCTTATCAGTCAATGGTGACTTCCTTGCCAGCTTCAGCGGAGCGGTAGATGCCGTCGATCATCTTCTGGACGGCGAGGCCAGCTTCGCCTGGGGCGCGAAGAGGCGTGTTGTTCAGGCAGCCGCTGGCGAAGTTCTTGAGCTTGCGGACGAAGAGTTCGCCGAACTCGGTGCTGGGGAGCCATGCGGCCTGGGAGTTGACCATGCAGCCAGCGTGGTCGGTGAAGAGGGTGTTGGTCTCCCAGTTGTAGCCGCCCTTCGTGCCCATGACCTGGAAGTTGAAGACGTCTTTTTCAATGTGGGCGCTGAAGCTGGACTCAACCTGCATGATGGCGCCGTTCTCGAAGCGGATCTGGCCGATGGCCAGGTCTTCGACGGTAAAGGTCTTCCAGTCCCAGTTCGGCCAGTGGCTCAAGACTTCCGAGGGCTTGTCGCCGATGTAGGTCCAGATGTTGCCGCTGGCGGCGACGGGCTTCGGGGAGCCGATGCCGTAGTGGGCGGATTCCATGATGTGGACGCCGATGTCAATCATCGGACCACCGCCCTGCAGGGCTTTCTGGCCGAAGACGCCCCAGTTCGGGATGCCGCGGCGGCGGAGCGCCTGGCACTTGACGAACATGATGTCGCCGATATCGCCAGCTTCACGGGCACGGACGAGGAACTCCGTCTTCGGGTGGTAGCGGAACTGGAAGCCGACTGCCAGCTTCTTGTTGTTTGCCTTGGCTGCGTCAATCATCATCTGGCACTCGGCTGGGGTCATAGCCATCGGCTTCTCTGTGATGACATGGCAACCAGCGTTCAATGCTGCGACGGTGGCGGGCATGTGGACGCCGTTTGGGGTGCAGACGTCGATGACGTCGGGCTTGAGGTCGGCCAGAAGGTCGTCCCACTTCTCGTATGTGGCGGTCATGCCGTATTTTTCGCGCATGAGCTGGAGGCGTTCAGGCTTGATGTCGCATCCGCCGACCACTTCGATTTCGGGGATTTTCGCGATTGCATTGAGGTGGGTGGTGGCGATGCCGCCGCAGCCGACGATGGCCCAGCGCAGCTTGCGCTCGACTTTTTCCTGGCTTTCCGTGGCGAATGATTCTGTTCCGACTGATTTGTCTGCCATGTTTGACTCCGTTTTTAATGGTTTTGGGATTATGTGTTACTATGCTTAGTACAAGGACTTAAGGTTAATCCACTGCCCGCTTTTCGCGGCCTCGCGCACCTTCTCCATCAGCCCCTGGACGTAGATGCCACGAGCCAGGTCGGGCGAGGAGGGATGCCCTGCGCTAACGTTAGAGAGGAAATTGTAGAGGCAGTGCATGTGCCCGCGCAGCCAGCCGATGGAGGCCTTTGGAGTGGGGACCCCCCCAGCGGGGGCCTCGTAGCGTCCACCGCAGTCGATGGCCGTCCATCCGCGTGTGCCGCCAATGGGCTTGCCTGGGCGCGAGCAGTCGTAGTAGAAGAGGTGGTGCAGGTCGCCAGCGACGAGCTTCAAGGCACCCTTGGAGCCGTGGATTTCAAAGCTAACCTCGTCCTCGGTGCCTGTGGCGATTTTCGAGGCGGAGACATTGCCGACGGCCCCGTTCGCGAGGCGGATGGTGGTCAGCATGTTGTCTTCGGCGGTCACCTTGACGCGCTTGGTCGGGTCACTGGCGGAAGGCCTGTCTGGATAGGCGATGTGGGTGGCGGCAGTGAGGGCGTCGAAGGGGCCAATGAGGTGTTCCATCAGGTCGAGGATGTGGCTCCCAAGATCGGCGATGACACCACCGCCTGCCTCGGATGAGAGCTTCCACTTGAGGGGCGCGTTGGGATCAGAACTGCCTGAATGCAGGTAGGATCCGCGGAACTCAAGGATGTCGCCTATGAGCCCCTCTTCAATCATCTGTTTCGCCTTCAGCGTGACGGGGAAGAAGCGGTTGTGTAGGGTCATCTGCGAGATGCCTTTGTAGCCCTTGAGGGCCTCCTGGATCTGGAGGGCCTCCGTGTATGTGGCGGTAAGGGGCTTGTCGCAGTAGATGTGCTTCTGGTTTTGGATGGCCGAGAGGACGGCCTCGCAGTGGCGGTCGTTCGGCGTGCAGATATCGACAACATCGATATCAGGGTTCTCCGTGATTTCATGGAAGTCAGTGACGGCCTTCAGGGCGCCGATTTGCGCGGCCCCCTTTTCGGCGGTCTCCTGGTGGGAGGTGCAAACCGCCGCAATCTGGGATCTGAAATCGCAGGGCGAATAGAAGAGCGGGATGTTCAAGTGCCCGTAGGCGTGAACCTTGCCGATGAAGCCGAAGCCTATGATGCCGACTTTGATTGTATTCATGGTGTTACCTCATTTTCACATTTCCTCTATTATATACCCCCTGCGTCAACTTTCAAACCGACAAGTGCTTTTTTTTCGCTCTTTCAAGGTTGCACGAATGACGCAATGGTTTATATTATTTTAAGAATCGCTATGTTTCCCATAAGGGTGTTTTTTAACCACAGATTACACAGATTACACAGATGCGAAGTGCCGCTTAATGCGGCACTTCGCGGTTCATTTTGCCGTACCCCATAAATAACCCGTTTTCAGCCGCGCTGTCGCGGCTGAAAACATCTGTGTAATCTGTGTAATCTGTGGTTTCTAAAAGAAGCCTTTAGTTAACTACCCTCTTTTGGAACATAGCGTTTAGAGTATTAGAGGTAATTTCAACGACGAGGAATCGACTATGCCTGGAAAAGGCTTGTTTATAACATTTGAAGGGATGGACTGTTCAGGGAAGACGACGCAGATGGAGCGTCTGGCCAGCTGGTTGCGCAAATGCGGGCGCGAGGTCCTTTGCACACGCGAGCCAGGCGGCACGCCGATGGCGGAGAGCATTCGCACGCTGCTGTTGTCGCGACAGGAGGGGGAGACGGTCACGCCCGAAGCGGAACTGCTGCTTTTCGGGGCGGCACGTGCACAGCATGTCGCAAATCTCATCGCTCCCTTCGTGGCAAAGGGCGGTATCGTCCTCTGCGACCGCTTCTATGATTCCACAACCGCCTACCAGGGGTATGCAAGGGGGCTGGATCTGGCGTTCATTCAGCAACTTAACGAGTTCTGCTGTGGGGAGTGCAAGCCAGACATCACCTTCCTCTTCGAACTTCCATTAAAGGAGAGTCGGCGTCGCCTTGCCGCGCGAAAAGGCGAAGCGGAACCAGACCGTCTGGAGGAGGAGGACAACGCCTTCCATCAGGCCGTCCACGACGGCTTCCTGAAAATCGCCGAGCTCAACCCCGAGCGCATCCACGTCATTGACGCGATGAAAAGCAGGGACGAGGTCACGGACGCCATTATGGAGGTGCTGAAAGATGCCATTGAGTGATTTCGACGCCGTTTTCCCGAACCTCTGCAAGCACCTGCGCCAGGCGAAGGCGAAAGGACGCACGGGGCAGGCCTACCTTCTGGTGGGGGACGACATTGATTTTCTGGAGCGTTTTGCGCTGGCATGGGCGAAAACCGCCGCATGCCAAAATCCTGCGCCTGATGGGACAGAATGCGGCAAATGCAATTGCTGCAAGCACTTCAGTACTAACACCTACCCTGAGCTGTTCATTGTGCGACCGCAATCCAAATCCCGTGTCATTCTTGCGGAAGACATGCACGCATTTGACCATACGATGTGCATCTCCTCCACGCCTGGCTATCTGAAAGTCGGGATGCTGGTGGAGGCGGAACGTATGAACGACGCCTCCCAAAATGCCTTCCTGAAGACGTTGGAGGAACCTCCAGCAGGCACTTTGCTGCTCCTGCTGACCGTCAATCCGCGCATGCTGCTACCGACCATCAAGTCCCGCTGCCAGGTGGTGTCGCTCATGCGGAACGCTCAGGACTACACGGGACTGGCCAATGCGGGGCTTTTCAAGGCGCTAGCCATGTTGCATCGTCAGGCGGGTGCTTCCAACGGGCTGGCGGCAGCCACGGCCATATCGGAACTGCTGGCGCAGTGCGAACGTGCCTCTGCAGAGGCTGTCAAGGCTGC
>JAFTAC010000119.1 GCA_017458805.1 Victivallales bacterium
CTTGCCCCCGCCGGTGTTCTTCTGCGGCTTCGCCGCTTGTCTGTCGGTGCCGAAAGCCAGCAAAGGTAGTAACGCCTTTTATTTCACTCTTGTAGTCGAATATCAATCGCTGAGGCATTACTTGATAATAAATTATCATTTTCAATTCAAAATATTAAATGGTATGTGAATACATTCAAATAGATTTGACAAGCCCATAAAAAACGCATATTTTACTCCCCAACCCAGGGGCGGGGCTCCGAAGAGGCTGCTTGGACTGAGAAAAAGATTGAGTTATAGAAAAATACCATGAACGAGAACCAAATCATTATCTACCAGCCAAATGAGACGCTTCGGCTTGATGTGCGGTTGGAGAACGAGACAGTGTGGCTGAACCGTCATCAGATGGCTCAGTTGTTCGGGCGCGACATCAAGACGATTGGCAAGCATATCGCCAATGCGTTGAATGAAGAACTCTCGGAACACATTATGTCATCTGGTTTGATGACAGAAGCTGGCCCAAAAACGGTGAATGACGATAGAACAGCCTTCCCAACTGTCGCAAAATTTGCGACAGTTCAAAATGAAGGTGGTCGTGAGGTGATGCGACAAGTCGAATACTACAGTCTTGACGTTGTCCTTTCCGTTGGCTATAGGGTCAAATCGCCACAGGGCATATTGTTTAGGCATTGGGCAAACAGTGTTTTGAAAGACTACCTTCTTCGTGGATATGCCTTCAATCAGCGGTTGAACCAACTGGAGGACAAGGTTGACCGAAGACTCACAGCGCACGATGACGACATTGCCGCCCTGAAGGACAAGGTCGATTTCTTCGTGCAGGCTTCATTGCCGCCGATGCAGGGTGTGTTTTATGATGGGCAGCTATGGGATGCGCATGCGCTTGTGGAGAGAATAATCGGAAGTGCCAGGAAGTCGATTCTGCTCATCGACAACTGGGCGACGGTCGAGACACTGGACATGCTTGCGAAGAAGCGCGATGGCGTTGATGTAACAGTTGTCACCTCGGAGCACCGTGACAGGATGGGTAACCCACGCCCGAAAATAACGCCTGTGGACACGGCGAGGTTCAACGCCCAGTATCCGACGCTAACCGTCAAGTACAGCGAGGCGTTTCACGACCGCTTCCTTGTTCTCGACGACTTGGAGTTGTATCTTATTGGCGCATCGCTAAAGGACCTTGGCAAAAGGTGCTTTGGCTTCGTGAAAATGGATGCTTCTGAAATTCTTGGTCTGAAAGCAAGAATATGATGGTGTGCGTAAACGTGCAAATGACATCCCAGAGCTTTTGGACGCCACTCCAGCGATGCCTCCTTATACGTCATCCCTCAATGATTGATATGAGCCACGTTAGCAGCGGCAAGAACATAGCCGTGGGTGAAGCGAGCGCCTTCGGCGCGAGCGAAACCAACGGGATAAGCGTTTTCCCACATCCCTTTGCGCCGTGCCAAGTAGCGAAGCGGAGCAGCAAAGGCGCAGAAATACCAGCAAGTATTTTCAACCAGTGAGGCATTACCCTTATACTGCTCCAGAAGGAATAAAACAATCTCATTGCCGTTTGATTTTCCCGTGCAAAGCATTATATTATATTGGCAACACAAAACGAGAGAGAGTTCTCGTTCTTTATTAATTCCAAAGTCCAGGAGGCAAAACTATGGCAGAAAAAGTGTTGCTGGTCGTCGATATGCAGAACGACTTCATCGACGGAAGCCTTGGCAGTCAGGACGCGAAGAGGATTGTGCAGAACGTGGTCGCGAAAATCAACGCCTGGGATGGCGTCGTTGTGGCGACCCTCGATACCCATGCGGAAAACTACCTCGACACGCTGGAAGGAAAGAAGCTGCCCGTCAGCCACTGCATCAAGAACACCAATGGTTGGAAGCTCAATCCCCAGGTCGAAAAGGCACTGAACGCCAAAAACGCCAAGCTCGTCGAAAAGGGCACATTCGGCTGTGTCTCCCTTGGCAAGATGCTTCGCGAATCCCTTGGCACCCCGGTGGAAATCCAGGTCTGCGGCCTTTGTACCGACATCTGCGTTGTCAGCAATGCCCTGCTGCTGCGCGCGGAGTTCCCCGACACGCCGATGGCCGTCTGCGCCGACTGCTGCGCTGGCGTCACCCCCGAAAAGCACCAGGCCGCCCTCAATGTCATGGCCTCCTGCCAGATTGATGTGCTTCAGTAGGGCATGAAGATGCGCGGGCATGAAGAAGCGCGGGCATGGAGAAGCGCGGGCATGGAGAAGCGCGGGCATGGAGAAGCGCGGGCATGAAGAAGCGCGGGCATGAAGAAGCGCGGGCATGAAGAAGCGCGGGCTCTGCCCCGCGCAATAAAAAAGGAGATAACATGGACCTCTATCCGATAACAAGCCTGCTGGAGCAGGATTTGTACAAGTTTTCCATGGGGCAGGCCGTGCTCCACTGGTTTCCAAAGACCAATGTGAAGGTGGAGTTCAAGGAGCGCGACGGCGTCAGCCTCGGCTATCTGAAGCCGCAAATTGACGAGGCCCTCGACCAGCTCTGCACCCTACACTTCAACAAGGAGGAACTGGACTACCTGCGTTCCATCCGCTGGCTCAGTTCCGACTACATCGACTACCATGAGCGCTTCGATCTGAAGCGCAACCAAATCCACACGGAACTCGATGCCAACGGACGCCTGGTGATGTGGGCGGAAGGCCCCTGGCGCGACGTTATCTACTTCGAGATTCCCTGCCTCGCCATCGTCTCCGAACTCTACATGCGCGACCAGATGGCACGGGGCAACCTTTCGCGGGAAGATGTCCGTGCCAAAGGCGATGCCCGCCTCGATGAGATGATTGGCAAGCTGAAAGGCTGCTTCAACGAGGGTTATGCCTTCACCTTCGCCGACTTCGGTCTGCGCCGCCGCTTCAGCAGCAGCTGGCAGGAGCATGTCGTGGAACGCTTCATCAAGGAGGCCCCCGAGTTCTTCGTCGGCACCTCCAATGTGCTGCTGGCCAAGCAGTTCAACGTGAAGCCAATCGGCACTTTCGCACACGAGTGGTTCATGGGCATCCAGGGCGAAAACGTGCGCCTCTCCGAAGTCCAGAAGACCGCCCTTGACATCTGGGCGAAGGAGTACAGGGGCGAACTCGGCATCGCCTTGAGCGACATATTCGGCTTCAACGCCTTCCTGCGCGACTTCGACAAGTATTTCGCCAAGCTCTTCGACGGCTGCCGCCACGACAGCGGCTCGCCCTTCACCTGGGGCGAGATGCTCATCGACCACTACAAGGCCTTGGGTCTCGACCCGTTGACCAAGACTGGCTGCTGGTCCGATTCCCTCAGTGCCGACAAGTGCGTGGAAATCGCCAAGCGCTTCTACGGGCGCATCAAGGTTTCCTTCGGCGTCGGCACCTCCATCACCAACTCCGTCGGCATCAAGCCGCTCAACATGGTGATGAAGATGACGGAGAGCAATGGCCACCCCGTCTGCAAGCTCTCCGACAGCCCTGGCAAGGGCATGTGCCACTCCGAGAACTTCGTGGAATACTGCAAGACCGTCTATGCCTACAAGAGCATCGATGACTGAGATTGCGCCAGCTCCGTCTGGCGCAATAGTGCTAGCTATCGACGTGGGCTTGAAGGCGGGGCTGGCCTGGTTCACGGCGGAAGGCGAGCTTATTCGCGCCCGCTCCACCCGCTTCCCCAACCGCACGGTGCTCAAAAAGGCGCTGCCCGCCATCTGGACGGAGCAGCAGGGCGTCATGCAGGTGGTGCTGGAAGGGCAGGGGGAGATAGCGGACATTTTCCGCAAAAGCGCCGAACGTGCGTCCATCCCCGTTCAGCAGTTCTCTGCCGAACAGTGGCGCGAAGACATGCTTCTGCCCCGCCAGCAGCGCAGCGGAAAGCAGGCCAAGGCCAATGCTGAAACCATCGCCATGCAAATCGCCCGCGCATGCGGCAAGCCGCCCAAATGCGCCTACGACGATGATGCCGCCGAAGCCATTCTTTTCGGGCTGTGGTTTCTAACCCGTATGGGGAGCTAGTCGTGTGCGCGGGGCGCAAGCCCCGCGAAAAGCCCCAAGGTAGCCCCAAATCCAAATAGCCCCTGGCCCTAGTGGCACTTTGCCTCAAGCGTGCCCTCGTCGTCCTGACAGTGCGCTCCAGAGCGCACTGGGTATTAGAGCCTGTTCTGTGCGCCGCGCTTTAGCGCGGTGGAAGCACCTACTCCTCCACCAGCTTACCTGCTTCCTCGATAGAGACCCCCTTTTTCCGCGCAATGCGCGCCAAATCTTCGTATTCCACTTTGCAGCGGGTGACACCGTACCCCTCGGAACGCTTCACGCGAACCTCGCCGCAGGGCAGGGTGCGGGTTTCAATGCTGCGTTGCAAGGTATAACGGCGACTGCGTGTTTCGCGCACACCGAGGGTCGTTGTGTGCTGGAAGACCAGCCTGACCATCTCGTCCCGCGCGGCTTCGCGGCACATCACGCACAGCATCACGCCAGGCCGCGACTTTTTCATCCCAACAGGGACTGTATAGACATCCAGCGCCCCCGCCTCGAAGAGGCGTTCCATTGCGAAGCCGATGCGCTCTGGAGTCATGTCGTCAAGGTTGCAGCTCAGTTCCACGACCATGTCCCCCTCGCCGACGGTCTCCGCCAGCAGGGCGCGGACGCAGTTGGCCACCTCGAAATCCTTGGTGCCCATGCCATAGCCGATTTTCTCCACCTTCAGCGGCGGCATCTCCCCGTAGGACGAGACAAACTTCTTCAGCAATGCCGCCCCCGTGGGCGTGCAAAGCTCGCCTTCGATGCGCCCGCCATACATGGGCACGCCTTTGAGAATGAACGCCGTCGCTGGCGCGGGAACGGGCAGCACACCGTGGGCGCAGCGAACCTTTCCGCAGCCGACATGCACAGGCGACGCTAAAATCCGCTCAACGCCAAGCTGTTCCACCAGCTGGCAGACCGCCGTGACATCGGCGATGGCATCCATTGTCCCCACCTCGTGGAAATGAATCTCCGTGACGGGTTTCCCGTGGGCCGCGCTTTCCGCCTCCGCAATGAGCCTGTAAACCTCCAGGGCATCCTGCTTCACCCTTTCCGACAAGGCCAGAGAGCCGATGATCTGCTCGATTTCCGCCATCGACCGATGGACATGCGTGTGGCCGTGGTCATGGTGATGGTCATGCTCGTGGTGATGGTCGTGGTCGTCATCCCCGTGCTCATGGTGATGGTCGTGGTCGTCATCCCCGTGCTCATGGTGATGGTCATGTGCGTGGTCGTCACCCCCGTGCTCATGGTGATGGTCATGTGCGTCGTCGTTACCCCCGTGCTCATGGTGATGGTCGTGCTCGTGATGATGCGCTTCCCCCGATGCAGAAGACGTCGGGCGCAGAACAGGCTCCTCCACGCCATCCACAAGCACGCGGAAATGGGTGCCCGTGATGCCGCACTTCACCGATGGCTCGGCGATGAAACGCACGCCAGGTATGCCGCAGGTGTTCATTTTGTGGATAAACCCCTCCTTGTCGTCAAGGAGTTCAAAGAGGGCGGCGGCCAGCATGTCGCCAGCAGCTCCCATACCGCAGTCCAGGTAAAGTGTTTTCATTGTTTTGCCCTTGTATGGTTGATCATATTGGCCATGTAGCCAGCGCCGAAGCCGTTGTCGATGTTCACGACAGCCACGCCGCTTGCGCAGGAGTTGAGCATGGAGAGCAGGGCGGAGACGCCGTGGAACGAGGCGCCGTAGCCCACGCTGGTGGGGACGGCTATGACGGGACAGTCCGCCAGCCCCCCGATGACACTGGCCAGCGCCCCCTCCATCCCTGCAATGGCGATGATGACGGAGGCACCCATGATGTCGTCCAGATGCGCCAACAGCCTGTGAAGGCCCGCCACGCCCACGTCATAGAGCCGCGTCACCTTGTTTCCAAGGGCCTCGGCAGTGATGGCAGCCTCCTCGGCGACAGGGATGTCGCTGGTGCCGCCCGTTGCCACCACGATGGTGCCGTTGCCGCTGGGGGAGGGCAGGGTGCCGACTATGCCAATGCGCGCGGTTTCGTCATACCGCATCGAAAGACGCTCCTTTAATGTTGACGCCGCTTCCGACGACAGGCGTGTGATGAGGATGGTCTTCTGGGAGTTCTTGAGCAGCGTCTCAGCAATGGCGGCAATCTGCTCGGCGGTCTTTCCTGCTCCGTAGATGACCTCCGCCTCGCCCTGGCGCACCTTGCGGTGCAAATCCACCTTGGCGAAGCCTATGTCCTCAAACGGCTGCCGTTTGATTTGCAGGATGGCGTCGTCTATGGCGAGGCTGCCGTCTTTCACGGCCTCTAGCAACTCTCTTAAATCATTCATCTCTTGTCTCCAAATCCAACAGCACAGTGTTGTAGGCCTTCTTGAGCTCCCCGACAATCTCCTCTCGATGCTCCATCAGCAGGGGAAGCTGTGAAGCAGGTAGCTGGATTTTCGCATTCTCGCCCAGCGTCCGCACGCGAAAATCGCTGAAGCCCAGCGAGAAGAGGAAGCTCTCCGCGCGTTCCGTCCGCTCCAGCAACCGAGGTTCCAGCGGCTGACCATACGGGATGCGCGTGGCGAGACAGGCGTATGCGGGCTTGTCCCATGTGAACAGCCCTGCCTCCCGCGATAGGCGTCGTATCTCAGGCTTCGTCAGCCCGCAGATGCGCAGTGGGGAAAGCACGGAGAGCTCCTGAAGAGCCACCATGCCAGGCCTGTCCGCAACATCGTCCGAGGCGTTTGTGCCGTCCAGCAGCACCTCGAAGCCGTCACGCGCCACCTGTGCGCGTATGGCGGAAAAGATGCGCCGCTTGCAGTAGTAGCACCTGTTTGGCGGATTCGCCCTGACGTTCTCGTCTCCAAGCGCATCCACTTGCAGCACGGTCATCTCCACGGCAAGCTCCGTTGCCACACGCTGCGCGTCTTCCAGCTCAAACTGCGGCTGAAAGGCGGACTTCACATAATACGCCCGCACCTCCGTCGCATATTTTTGGGCCGCATACAGCAGATAGGCGGAATCCACACCGCCTGAAAACGCCACAGCCACCCTTGGGTACTCTTTGAAAAAATCTTCTAGTGTCATACATTATCCCTTCTTCTCCCCTTTCAAGCCCTTTATCCTTTTCATTCCTTCCATCTTTTTCCACAAATGGAAAATCTAGCTTTCTTCTTGACCCTTGTCAAGTCGCCCCATTGCTTTTTCCTTGGAAAAAAGCGGAATATGTTTTTATATTCAGTGAGGAATTACAGCGGGATGGAAAAAAACAACCTTGCGATTTGCTTTTTTGGGGATTGGCACTATAATTATTACAGCATTGCAATTCATCAAGAGAGACCACTGGCTTGAAATGGTCCGGCAACCGGTTTTCGCGCAAAGGCCCTAAACGCCTTGCAACGCGAACTCAACGGTGCCAGCAGTGATGTGGACGTTTAGTCAAAGAGTTCGCGACATGACAATTTGAACTTTCGCCCCGTGATGAATGCATCGCGGGGCTTTTTTTGTACTTAAAAACCATAACCATGGGAGCAGAAATATGATCAAAAGCGCATACACATTTACTTCTGAATCCGTCTCTGAAGGGCATCCCGACAAGCTGTGCGACCAGATTTCCGACGCGGTAGTCGATGCCTGCCTGATGGGTGATCCTGAGAGCCATGTGGCATGCGAGACGCTTGCCACAACCAATTACCTGGTGATTGCAGGCGAAATCACGACCCGCGCGAAGGTAGATTACGCGCAACTGGCCCGAAAGGTCATCCAGAGTATCGGCTATGACAAGAAGGGCATTGGCTTCTCCACCGATGAAGTCACAATCATCGACCGCGTGCATAGCCAGTCCCCCGACATCAACCGCGGCGTGGTCAATGCGACGGACAATGCTGGCGACCAGGGCGCTGGCGACCAGGGGCTGATGTTCGGTTTCGCATGCGACGAGACTCCCTCCCTGATGCCCGCACCCATCTTCTACTCGCATCGCATTGTGGAAAAGATGGCAGAACTGCGCAAGACAGGCAAGTACCCGTTCCTGCGCCCTGATGCCAAGAGCCAGGTGAGCATCGCCTACAGCGCCGATGGGAAGCCGCTGGCCGTCACCGACCTGGTGGTGGCGCAACAGCATGACGCTGGCACGCTGGAGAAGGTTCGCGCATTTGTGCGCGAAGTGATTCCACAGGTGATTCCTGCGGAACTTTTGCAGAATTTTGACCTGAATGGCGAAAAATGCCACATCAACAGTTGCGGCGACTTCGTCACGGGGGGGCCTGACGGCGACTGCGGGCTGACGGGACGCAAGATCATCGTCGATACCTACGGCGGCATGGGGCGCCACGGCGGCGGAGCCTTCTCTGGCAAGGATCCCTCCAAGGTCGATCGCTCGGCCAGCTACATGGCGCGCTATGCGGCGAAGAACATCGTTGCGGCTGGCCTGGCCAGACGCTGCGAAATCCAGGTTGCCTACAGCATCGGCGTGGCGCATCCATTGAGTTTCTTCGTCAACACCTTCGGTACTGGCAAGGTGGCGGAGGCCGATCTGGTTGCCATGCTCAAGGGCGGCAAGATCTTCGACTTCCGTCCGCGTGCCATCTCGGAGCAGCTGGGCCTCAAGACCCCTGGCAACGGCTGGCGCTACCAGCAGGCCGCCGCCTACGGCCACTTCGGGCGCGACATCTTCCCATGGGA
>JAFTAC010000015.1 GCA_017458805.1 Victivallales bacterium
AGGACCAGCTTAAGGAAGCCATTGAGGAGTACATTGCGGAGTATTCAAAACACCCCCGTCCGTTCGTCTGGCGCAAGCGCGAAGTGCATGGCAGCCAGATTGCAGATAAACTAAAAAACTTACGCAATTAAACACTAGATTCTATTGAAGCTATCGTTACTATTGCTGAGCATCTGCAAGATTCTGGTGTTAAATCGCTTCGATGGTATCTCATGCTACTGAATCGCGTGTTTCAACTCCTCGATCAGGAAGCTTCAGATGTGGCCGCGAATAATGTAAAAGTTGTTTCCGAACGTTTAATCTCTCGAAACGGGAATACTCTCACATTGAACATCGTGTTGGATAATTATCTTGCAAAGCGGGGGGTGTCTGCAAGTAATCCAGTGCGAGTTAAGCTCCGCAAAAGAATCCCCAAAAGAACAAGGACAAAAGTCAAGTTGCTTCATGGTGGTTGATAACTGATTAATGATGCTCTGTTTGAATTGCTTTTCAACTAACAAAAGGAGATTTGAAGATGGAAAAAAACAGAATGATGCTTTTATTTTTAGTACTCTGCCTGTCGGCATCTCTTCCAGCAGTTGCGTTTGGTGTCAGTTGGACATCGTCTTTGGCAGTCGATTCGACTCCTGCATACGATGGACACTCGATAGTTGTAACTGCAGAAATAACGAACATTGAAACGTTCGATGACACCCCTGATGAAGAGTATCCTGCTGGAAATGAGGGAGTTCTTGATTATCGATGGTACGTAAATGGTACACTCCAAGCTGAAACCTCTAGTTCAATCACTTTACAAAATGGAACAAACGGAATAACTGGACCTGGAGATTTCGATGTGGTATGTGAGGCTACATACACTATTGGAGAAGATTCATCAGATTGGACGCTAGTTGGCTCAACTATAGTTACGTTCTTCAAAGTTGTGTTTCACGCCCCTAACGGACAGGCCATCAAGTCATTCAACATCATTGCAGGACGTAGTGTGGATTTTGAGACAGAGTTAGTTCCTGTTGATGTGAACGTTGACATCACCTATATGACCAGCAATTCTGCTTTTGCTGTTACTTCTATTGAAACACCTGGAACGCTTACAGTCAGTGCACCAGACGATGTTGGTAAAACAGCTAATGTTATTGCTTGTTTTAATAATGAACAAGTTGAGTTTTTAGCCGTTAAAGCCGTTGAAGTTAAGGTTGAGGTTCAAATTGTTCCGTAGAATAATCGTGCATAGATTTCAGCTTTTCATATAACTCTAAATATAACCGAGGTGAATTAATGTACGCGAAGTCAAAACTTGTTACCGTTGTGGCTGTATTAAGCCTGTTCGTTGTTGGGGTGATTGAAGCCGTACCACCGGATGTTGAGATTACTTTTCCTGTGCCTTCTTCTAGTTTACCTGTCATAATCAATGATTCAGGAAATTGGAAAGGTTTGATAACAGCAAATGAAGTTGGATTTTCGGATTTTCAAAGAAGAAATAGTTGTTGGGAACAGATTGGTGCTAATATTAACTCAGAGATGATTTTAAGTAAAGATGATGATTATGCCCCAGTAATAACAGCGTCGGGCATCAATCAAGTGACATGCAAATACTATGTCGGTTGGTTTGGTTTTGCAGATTTGATTTTGGATGGAGTTCGTTTTTCGACATCTCCGTGGGTAACAGACAAGCAGATTAAGAAGGCTCCTCCACGAATATTGGTGGATATGGATCTAGTAGGGCGGCGGCTAACAGTGGCAGAATGGGGGGTTGGAGGGCCAATGCCAATTACCCCTCCTCAAATTTTACTTGGTGGAGATGTTGTTAGTCAATCGTTTTTGTTTATAGGCAATCTTTCAATGGCAACGGGATTGACGCTTGATGTAATTAATGCAGCTAGTTTATTTTCCGATGTTTGTATGGCATCTGGTGCTCTTCCGCTTACAATAGCTTCGATAGTTGCTGATATTATAGGAATTGCTGCATCTGAGCTTCGTAGTGCCCATTTATCGTCAACAGTTGATTTTGGTCCGTATTTTTATAAGAACGAGCCAGGAGTCATTCCTCGTGGGACAGATTTGTGGGAGGCAAGGGGAAAATATGAAATAGAGGAAAGTTCGGTACTTTTAACTATGTATGTAGATACTGATCGTGATGGTTTTGTCCCAGATGGGAAACAGTTTAATTATTGTCACCCGAGTGTCCTTACAGGTGGATGTAGGAAGATTTTTTATGTCAAAGTGATTCCTCTGGAGCTTCAGGAAGAATAAGGAGTTTCAAATGAATAATTTTACAAGACGTGTTAAAAAGATTCACACAATTGGGACTTGCTTGTATGAGATAATGGTTGTCATCTTAACTCTTTGTGCGACAACATGCTTGTATTCTGATGAGTTACAGGATGATATCCAGTATTTTAAGGATTTGAAAAACAACCTTTCAAAAAACACGACAGACGAGAACTGCAATAAATGGATTAACGGGATTGAAGAGAAGTATTTGAAACACAAGGACCACCCGATTTATGCTGCATATTATGCATATCCAAGTTATGTTAAGACAAACGATGTGAATAAAGCGCTGCTTATGCTTGTGCCGTTCATGCAGGAAAACGTAACTTATCCACGAATCTCATTGGCGTTTTGGGAATTATTCTATTGTGGACTGCGAAACACGGAGTATGGTCATATGAACGGATGGGAGAAAGTGTTGAATGGCATAGATAAAAAGGAGCAACCAGAAGCGTTAAAGAAACTCACAGCATATTGGGCTTCATTAGTTCCTGGTAGTTTCATAACGCCAACAAGCAACGTATGGGAGGCTAAAAAACTCAAGGTTGACATGGCAGAGTGCAGAGCCGTATGGAAGATTGTTTTCAGGAACTTGATGAAAATGGAGCTGGCCGAGGAGTATGAATAAATACTTTCCAGGCAGAGACTTGAACAAGAGGAAAAAAACAAAGTGCAGGAAGCGCAATACCAGAAAAGTATTGAGGCTCATGTAAGAAAGGAATTGAATAGGTTGGATACTTTTTTGGAAAAGCCGAATGATTGGAAGAAGATGGAGGATATTATCCAAAATGTGGCTTCTGTTGGTCGATATTTGAAGAACAAGGAGCATGTACCGAATTACGATGAACTAAAGGGAAAAATAGGGGTGAGTGAAGCCGATGTGATTGATATCGCGTTTAATGCCTACGTGTTTCACAAAGCAGAGGAGAGCCTTGTGCGCATTGGAAAAGTCGAAGGCTATGAGAATGATGATAGGCTGCTCCGTGTCAAAATCTATTGCCAGCGCAAATTGAACAAGCCCAAACAGGAAATGCTTGAGACAATTAGTCAATTGCTCAAATTGGTGCCTAATGACAAAGCTGTGCTAATGCTCAAGTATTATTTAGAACTTGAGGACAAGCAATAGCGGAATGAGTGGTATTCTTTGTGTATTAACCACACACTGCCATGATGCTCAGGAGCCTGCCACGGGGGCGGTATAGCGTCACATACCGCCTGCGCGCGGAGGTGCCAGGCACCTTCTCCTCCCTGCCGACTGTCATTTCTGGGATGTATTCACCCGAACTTAAAGGAAATGCCGAAGAGATGCGTTATATTATAAGGGAGTAGGAGGGGGCTAGCCTCCCAAGGGACGTCGGGACGATGGGACGACGGGACAATAGAAAACCAGTCTCTCTGGCCCTTTAGAAGCATTATCCACCCAAACAATAATAACCTCAAGGAGAACAAAATGGCGAAATTGGCAATCAACGGCGGTACCCCAGTCATCAAGCAAGGGACAATCAAGGCATGGCCACCTGTGGATGAGATAGACCACAAGATGGTATTGGCTGCGCTCGACGGCGGCTCGCACGCCTTTGGACCCGACTGCAAGGCGTTCCAGGAGGAGTTTGCCGCCTATACGGGCAACAAGTATGCGATTTTCACGAACAGCGGCACAGCGGCCCTGCACATGTGCGTGGTGGCGTCGGGCATCAGCGCGGGTGACCAGGTCATCGTGACCGCCTACTCGTGGTCATCCAGCGCGACCTGCATCCTGCACCACAACGCCATCCCCGTCTTCGTCGATATCGACTACGCGACGATGAACATGGACGTGAACAAGATCGAGGCGCTTATCACGCCCAAGACCAAGGCCATCATCGCCGTCAACCTGCATGGCTTGACCTGCGACTTCGACGCCCTCCGCAAAATCGCCACAAAATACAACCTGAAGCTCATCGAGGACTCCTGCCAGGGGCACGGCGCCAAGTTCCACGGCGTCAACACGGGCAAGCTGGGCGACTGCGCCGCATTCAGCTTCAACCAGAACAAATGCCTCTGCTCGGGCGAGGGCGGAATGTTCGTCACCGACAATGAGGAGATGTACAAGAAGGCATTGCAGCTCTGGAGCTTCGGCGAGACGGCGACCCCGCTGGAATCCCGCGACTACCACTCATACGCGCTCGGCTGGATGTACCGCGGCAACAACCTGACCGCCGCCTTTGGTCGCGCGCAGCTTTCCAAGATGGGACGCTACTTTGAGACGCTCCAGCAGAACGCGGCGGTGCTTTCCGCCAAACTGGCTGGCATCAAGGGCAATATCGCCCCCATCCAGCCCGAGGGCTACCTGCACAACTGGTACAACTACACCAACCGCGTCGATATGGCCGCCATCGGCTGGACGGGCAAGCCCGCCGTCGCCCGTGACGCCATCATGAAGGCGCTTCAGGCGGAAGGCGTGCCCGTGGGCATCTGGCAGCGCTTCATCCTCCCCGACATGACCGTCTTCAAGGCGAAGAACGCCTACGGCGGCGGCTGCCCCTGGAGCTGCCCGTTTGCGGATGGCTTGGGCGAGAAGGTGGTCTATGACCCCGCCGCCTTCCCCGTGGCGCAGAAGCACTGCGACACCCACTTCGGCATGACCGTCCCGCTCCGCGCCCCGAACGGCCCTGAAATCGCCGAAATGGTGGGCGACGCCTTCCAGAAGGTCTATGGCAACCTCTCCGAGCTCAAGGAGCTGAACTGATTAAGGTGTAACCTTTTTCATTGTTGCGTGTATTCAGAGGTAATTGCAAAACTCTCATCGAAATGCGCTAAGAACTTAGCGCATTTAGCGATACTTTTGCAATTACCTCTTCAGAATGAAGCGTCCCATGCAGGCTTTGTACTCTACACAACCTTCAAAAAGAATCTCCGACCATGAGTGAATCATTAAGAATCAGGCCAACTGTAGTTGGAAATCAAACAGCGCCAATCCAGCCGTTGGACAACGCCGCTTCAACCAATGCGCGGCTTCCTGTGCAACAAATGCCGCCGCAGGAGGAGCCGGCTGTGGAGGCTCCATCTGCCCGTCCGATGGCGCAGAAGCTTGATTCCATGCTGTTCAAAGTGGCGCAGGTCACGACGCACTCTGTCAATACGAAGCGAATGGACACTGTGGTCTCTGGAACAGGTTTGTCCCCTGCGCAGCGCAGTGAACTCGCCGCTGCCGCCGATAAAGCGGCTGGCGCATTTTCTGCGCTATCCAAACTCTCTGGAAGACAGATAGCCAATGCGCTTGTCGTCGATAAAAATGGCAAGTTTGACTGGAGCAATTCCTCCGCTTCCAGGAAGCTCAAGGAGGCTTTGGAGGCCCAGGAGGAGCTGTCGGATTTGCTTCACAATGTCGTGAACGACCCCAAGGTCACGGGCAAGGCGTTCGAGACGCTCAGCGAGATGGCCTTGCAGGCCGACCGCCGGCGGACGGAGATCATGTCGCTGGCTCTTCAGCTCGCCGATGCAGTGCAGCAGAACGGCGACGATCCCGAGGTTGCCGCAAAGCTTGATGCGAAGATGACAACGCTTCTTCCGCGCCAGGCACTTGCAATGCATGGAAACGAAGCCGCGCTAGAGAAGATAAAGGCGGAGCTCCAGCCGATAGCCGACCGCCTCGACGATTTCGCCACGCGTCCGAACTCTTCGATTACCAGCGAGGAGTTCGCTGCGTTGCAGCATGAGATGGCGTTGGCGCGCAATGCCCTTTCACGTGCAGGGCAGGAGGGATTTCCAACATCTGACGGCGGCCGCTGGATGCCCGACAGGACCTTCTTCTCCGTCGCCAGGCAGTTTGTTGAGTTCGCGCAGAAGAAGCTGGACAACACCCGCAAGGAGATTGGTCTGGTCTCCGTGAACCACTTTGTGGAGAAGACGATTAATCTGCCTGACGGTTTTCCCTTGGTTTATAGGAAAAATCTTCAAGCCGTTGCCCCTTATGCCAAGAATCTTGCCGCGGCGGCAAGTCTCCGTCATCGGATGTATGAACTGGCGAAAGGCTGCGTAAAGAATCCGACTGAGGCAGCCGTGAAGGAGCTTCTTAGGCTGGCCGTCGAATACGGCAATTTGAAGGCGGCTGATATTGAACAGGATATTGAACTTCTCCAGCGGATGAACGATGGCGGAAATATGACGAAGGAGGACTGGAATGAGCTTCAGGCAACGTTCAAGGAGCCACGTGGAATGATATCACAGGTCACGCATCTGGTCTATTGCATTGACCATGTGAACAAGGAGCTTGCCCCTGAACAGTTCCTTTCGACCGATTCGGTCCGCGCGCTTATGGAGGGAAACCTCGCCTTTTCCACCATCGTCGAGGCGCGCATCCATGGCATGACAGACGCAGACGTCAACCCGAAGCTCGACGACAGCAACAAGATTTCCTCGGAGACGCTGGGAAGCGGCTCTGCCAACACCGTGTATCTTGTCAAATACAAGGATGGCACGGAATATGTCTTCAAGCCTGAGGCGCAGGGGCGTCAGGGAGTCGAGAGCCTGCTGCTTACAAAGGACTACAAGCCCGAGCAGCAGGTTGCGCAGCTGAATCTTGCCACCCAGAAGACGGCGGAGGTGCTTGGGCTGGAAGATGTCATGCCAAAGTCCACCGTCGGCTGCCATAATGGCCAGTATGGGCTCTTTATGGAAAAGGCTCCCGGCGCCACGGCAAAGGGGTTTGCCTCCGGAAAAGGTGTCTCGAAGGGGAGCTTGACGCCGGCGCAGATCAAGAGCCTCTCTGACGAGCAATACTCCAAGGTCGTTGGTGAGATTATCCGCCAGACCAACCGCCTCGAATGGCTTGATTTGGTCACAGGGCAGGGCGACCGCCACAACAAGAACTACATGATTGAAGTGCGCCCGGATTTGTCCGTCACAGTCAAGGGAATCGACAACGACCAGTGCTTCCCCGCCTACCGCACAGGCCTGCGCTCGTTCCATTTGACAGGAACTCATGCAGCCAGGTTCCTGGAGGCCTACGAGGATATCATACAAGCATACCCCTCAAAATACCGTGAGGAAATCCGCAATCGCCTTAATTCCGATCCAGGTGTCGTGAAGAATAAAGATGGCAGCATTGACATTGATGCGACGAAGTTCAAGTCGGCAGAATTGACATACGCGCTGAAGAAGGCTACTGGGCTCCATGGCTCGGTCCTTCCAGATTTCATCGATGAAGACGTCTATGAACACTTGCAGACGCTCAAGGAGGGCGAGGCCCGTGAGGCGTATCTCGCCGACCTTCGCACACGCCTTCCCGAAGAGGCTGTCGCATCCGCTGTGACGCGCCTCGACCAGGCCATCGCCTACGCCGAATCGCTGAAGAAAGCGGGCATGGTCATCTCCAAAGAGGACTTTGGAAAGCGTGACGTGCAGAATCGCCTTCTCCAACGCGAATTGCATAGTACGGGGATAACAATCAACCCGACGGACGATCAAAAGTTTCGCCTAAACAAGGGCGATGTGGTTGACAAGGTCAAGCATCAGATACGCTCCCTTTACGCACGCGACATATACAAGTCCCTCTTAAAAAAAGGCTGGTTCGCATAGCCGCATGACGTTACAGTAGAGGTAATTTCAAAACCAGCGCATTTCGCGCCGGTTTTGAAATTACCTCAGTACATAGGGATTCAGATATGGAAAAAGACTCACCACGCATGAACGTAATCGCGGAGCTTCGCGCCGCCCTAGCCAGTCTGGATGCAGGCGGGGAGCTGTCCAATTTTGTGGAGGGGCATGGCCTCCAAAGCCAGCTGTTCAAATTCAGCTGGAGTGAACCGACGCTCGGCATCGACTTGGAGCTGCCATACGCCTGCGTGCTTGACGATGCGGAAGAGCAAGCCGCGGACGGTGCGGAAATCGCCGCATCCATTCGCATGGCGATTCTACTGATGGTTGCGGCTGGAAACGGGACGCTTCTGCTGGATGGCGAGGGGAGGCTTGCTGTCTTCCATGATGGTGATGCCCTTGGGTGGGCAGTCTATGATGTGGAAGGCAATCTTCTCGATGATGCGGAAGATTGGGAGACACTTGTGGCACGCCTTGAAAACGCTGTCCCAAACGATGCGGAAAACGCCGTCACCATCATCTGGCCCTGAACCTAAGACCCCCTAGGTCAGAACAGTCGTATGGACGGTATAGGCGGCTGTTCTGGACACTGCGCTTCAGCGCGATGTTTTTTCCTTGAAGTCGGCGTCAATCTGGGTGCGGAAATCGCCATCCTGCATGAAGCGGATGGCGACGGCGGCCATGGCCACTGCGCCACGCAGGGTGTTCTCAAAGCCGTAGTCGCTGTGGGCGGCCTCGGCCATCTCGATTGAGTGGCCAGGAATCTTCTTCTCAGATATGCCAAAGTAGCAGTGTACGCCAGGGCAGGCGTGCGAGAAGTTGCCGAAGTCGGAAGAGCTGCGCCCCGCTTTTGTCTCCACGAATGGCTTCAGTCCGACCTGTTCTGCTGCGGCGATGTATGCTGCGTTCATCGGGGCGTTGGGCATGCGGCTCTGGCAGAAGATGCTGAAGGGCGTGAGGGTATAAGTGGTGCCTGTCATCAGGGCTGCCCCCTCCACTATCTTCTTGAAGCGTTCCACCAGCCTGTCCTCCCAGGTTTCATCGTTGGAGCGGAGGAAAAAGCGTGCGGAAGCCTCTTCGGGAATGATGTTCGGGGCGGCACCGCCGTTCGTGACGATGCCGTGTATGCGGGTGAACTCGGGCATCTGCTGGCGATAGCAGTTCACACCATCAAACAGCAGATGCACGGCGTCCAGCGCATTGATGCCCTCTTCAGGCATGCCCGCAGCATGTGCAGCCTTGCCGTGAAACTCCACGTCAAAACGGCGGATGGCGGTGGAGCCTGTGTCGTTGGAGGTCCTCCAGCCAGGGTGAAGCATCATGACGGCATCGACGCCTTCCAGGCATCCTTTCGCCAGCATAC
>JAFTAC010000016.1 GCA_017458805.1 Victivallales bacterium
ACAGTATGAACAGACGCAGAAATTGGTGGAGGGGATGCGGAATAACACGGACCCTGTTGCGCAAGGCATCCAGGAAATCTGGGGGAGGCTTCCTGCGGATGTGCTGGATAAACGGCTGATTATTCCACCCAGAAACCCGCGTTAACAATGGCAGTGAGGATACTATTCGGACTATGTTGAATAATTCCAAGATATTTGAGTATAAGCGTAGCGTATGTTTAGGAAGTTGTATGGCATGGCAGATGGCTTTCCTGCTTGCTGTCATACTACTAAGCGGATGTCAAGGAATGCGTAATGTAAAGAGGGGAAAGCCACTGGATGTGGTGATCAAGCCCAGCATTCTGGAAAAGAACCCATGTTACAAGGCTGGGCGGAAGATTGAGGTGAAGGGGCTGATGCTCCACTCGGTTGGCTGTCCTGCGCCCTCTGGGGAGCGCTGGGTGAAGAGCTGGAACCGCGAGGACTACGGGCGTGCATGCGTCCATGGCTTCATTGACGCGCATACGGGCGTTGTCTATCAGACGCTGCCGTGGGATCATCGTGGGTGGCACTGCGCCTCGGGTTCCAAGGGGAGCGGCAACAATACGCATATCGGTGTGGAGATGTGCGAGTCACAGTTCCTGAAATACACGCATGGCGCGACATTCACCTGCTCCAACGAGGAGGCTTCCCGCGAGATGGCGCTGCGCACCTATCGTTCTGCCGTCAATCTCTTTGCGTACCTCTGCCACCAGTATCACTTGAATCCCTTGGAGGAAGGGGTGATTGTCTCCCATGCGGAGGGGAACAAGCGCGGGATAGCTTCTGCTCATGCCGACCCAGAGCATCTGTGGCGCCAGCTGAAGATGCCGCTGACGATGGACGGTTTCCGCAAGGAGGTGGCGGCAAAATTGCGGCTCTACAACTTGCCTTTCTGGAAACGGCTGGATGACGGACGCAAGGCCCGTCATGTGATACGCCATTATGGTACCCGTGGATAGAGTGATACGTGGATAGAATGATACCTTGAAAGAAAAAACGATTATCCGATTTGCAAAGAGGAATTGATGTGTTATATTTTGTCGCAACGTGAAAACATGGATGTTTAGATAATGGCATTGAATCACACAGTTAGCGAAAATCGCAGCAGCGAGCGTTTTGCACCCAAGGCATTTGTGCAGTTGGGCAGCATTGCTATTTCCATTATCGCCATTATCATTATAATTAGTTAGGGTCGCCCGTTGGTCCTGCATGGCAAGATACGGGCGATTCAGATAGCCCGTATCTGAATTATTTCCCGTGCCTTCTATGCATAAAATAAAAAGAGTGTAATTTTGTGCAAAAGGTTGAACAAACAATGGAAAACATCAAACAACTTGCGATGAGGGTCCAGGAACTGAGGACCCAGAAGAAGCTTACTGTGCCGCAGATGGCGGAGATGCTGGGCGTAACCCCTGAAGAGTACCAGAGCTATGAGGATGGCTCCAAGCAGGCGCCATTCTCCTTCTACTACAATCTGGCGGAGCATTTCGGCCTTGACGTGTCATCCGTCATCAGCGGCGAGGCCCCGAACCTGGCGGTTTATACCGTGACCAGGGACGGCAAGGGCTTCCCCTTCGTCCGCCGTCCAGGCTTCTCGTATCTGCACCAGGCCATCCGCATGAAGGAACGCACGGGTGAGCCGTTCATCGTGACTGCCCCATGCAGCCAGCAGGACGAGCTGGTTCATTATTCAGAACACAACGGCCAGGAGTTCGACCTCATTCTTTCGGGCACGCTGAAGATATTCCTTCGCGACAAGGAGGAGGTTCTGAACCAAGGGGACAGCATCTACTTTGACGGCAGGGAGCCGCATGCCATGCAGGCCATTGGTGGACAGCCCTGCAAGTTCCTCTCCATCGTCATGCACGGCAAATACGACGATGCGCGCCCCGACCGCTTCGCCTATACGCCGCAGAGACAGCCCGAGAAGGTGCAGACGGATGCAAAGAAGCTTCTCTATCAAGAGTATATGGATGAGGAGTGGAACGAGGATGGTACGCTTAAAGGCGTCAAATTCCATATACCCGAGAACTTCAATTTCGCCTACGATGTGCTGAAGCGTCTGGCTGAGAAGTGCCCTGACAAGATAGCCATGCGCTGGCTGTCCAATGAGAAGCACTTGCACGACGTCACCTTCCGCGAGATATCTGACAATGCGATGCGGACGGCGAACCTCTTCTATTCGCTGGGCATCCGCAAGGGGGACCGTGTGATGCTGGTGCTGAAGCGCCATTATCAGTTCTGGTTCATCCTGAACGCGTTGCACGCCATTGGCGCCGTGGCGATCCCCGCCTCCTGCCAGATGACGGCGCACGACTTCGAGTACCGCTTCAAGAGGGCAGATGTGAAGTATGTGGTTGCTTCGTCGGACGGCAACATCACGCGCGAGATTGATGCGGCGGCAGAGAACTCCAGCGTAAAGCTGAAAATCTCCGTGAACGGCAAGAAGGACGGCTGGCT
>JAFTAC010000017.1 GCA_017458805.1 Victivallales bacterium
GGGACAGGCGTTTTCCCACATCCCCTTGCGCCGTGCCGCTCCGCTTCGCGGCACGGCGCAAAGGAACCTGGGGTATCGCCTGCCCGTGGGTTTCGCTCGCCGCTTTGCTCCACCCACGGCTAGATTCTATCGCCGCTTCCCCCTTCTGAATAGTTACGCATTATCAACTAGTGAGGCATTACTTCAATTGCACAGTGGGGAAGTTTTTTTCTCGCTCCATCGTTTGCGAAAATGACAAGTGGTGTTAAAGTGTAATAGATGCTGTTTTAATAGTAGAGATTCTAGAGCTTCTAGGGCTTCTAGAGATTCTAGAGATTCTAGAGATTCTAGAGATTCTAGAGATTCTAGAGATTCTAGAGATTCTAGAGATTCTAGAGATTCTAGAGATTCTAGAGCTTCTAGAGCTTCTAGAGCTTCCAGAGCTTCCAGAGCTTCCAGAGCTTCCAGAGCTTCCAGAGCTTCTAGAGCTTCTAGAGCTTCTAGGGCTTCCAGAGCTTCTAGAGCTTCTAGAGCTTCTAGAGATTCTAGGGCTTCCAGAGATTCAAAAGATTCTAGATATTCTGCAATCATTTCATTCAACCTTAAGGGGAAAACCATGGCAAAGGCAAAGAAGATCAAAGTCGGTTTCATCGGATGCGGCGGCATTGCCCAGTACCACTTCAGCCATTACGACAAGCTCAAAGAAAAGGCGCAAATCGTTGCGGCGTGCGACCTGCTCCCTGAACGCACCCAGGCAACGGCGGATCGTTTTGGCTGCCGCCAGTACCAGGACTACAACGAAATGTTCGCCAAGGAAAAACTGGATGCGTGCTACGTCTGCGTGCAGCCAGGCGCCCATAACGGCATGGAGTTTGCGGCCATTGAAAAGGGCATCAACATCTTCGTTCAGAAGCCCATGTCCCTCGACCTGAAGTATGCGAAGAAGGTTCTCGCAGGTATCAAGAAAAAGAAACTCATCGGCGCAGTCGGTCTGCAGTGCCGCTACTCCGCTTCGCTGCCGCTCGTGAAAAACTGGATCAACCACAAGAAGATCGCCATGATCAGCGCACACCGCCTGGGTGGCTTCCCGATGGTCTGGTGGTGGAGAGTCAAGAAGGAATCGGGTGGCCAGCACATTGAGCAGACCATCCATGACTTCGACATCTGCCGCTACCTCTTCGGCGATGTGGTGCTTGTGCAGTCCGCCTGCCGCAGGGGCATCATCACCAACATCGAAAACAACGACGTTGAGGACTGCTCCTCCACCATCCTCACCTTCGCCGACGGCAAGATTGGCACCTTCAACACGGGCTGCTTCGGCCCTGGCGAAAACGGCATCAACGCCTATGCGCAGAACGGCTGCAAGGTCAACTACACCATCGGCGGCAACTACACCATCACCGAGCCCAACATGACCATCACGGGCAAGGCGGGCAACGACTACGGCATGGAGTGCGACGAGACATTCGTTGACGTGGTCAGCGGCGCCCTCCCCGAGGAGGAACTCCTCAACCCCTACTCCGACGCCATCAAGTCCCTCGCCCTCGTCTTCGCCATCGACGAGTCCATGCACAACGGCGGCATGCCTGTGAAGCCCGCACTGTAAGTTATGAGGATTATTTCAAAACTAGCACATTTTTGCGCTAGTTTTGAAATTACCTCTCCCATACCTTCACCCATAAAACACACAAGTGTTTTGTGCATTGTGTTGACCAGGCCGAAGACGGTCTGACTACCCTATTATGTCAAAGCTGATTATACTGGAAGGACCCGACGCAGGGGCCAAATTCTCGTTTGACAGCGGACGTCTCCTCATCGGGCGCGGTGAGGAGTGCCAAATCCGCATCAACCAGGGAAGCATCTCGCGCCACCATGCGGCTTTGACATTCATGGGAAACTGCTGGCAGATTGAAGACCTGAACAGCCAGAACGGCGTCTTCATCGACGGCGTCCAGATCAGCCGCCAGCAACTCACGCAGAGCACCCGCATTCGGCTGGGCACCATCAACGTGCAGTTCGAGGCGGGACCAGAGCTGCAACTGCGCTCTGCGGAGCCTGCGCAACAAGTGCCTGCACAGTCCGCTGGTTCTGTTTCAATGGACGACATCGGGGCCATCGGCAACCTGACCAGCTCCATTCTCAACGAGATCGGGCGTGTCATCATCGGGCAGAAACAGGTGGCAGAAGAGCTGCTCATTGCCATCGCCGCTGGCGGCCACTGCCTGATGATTGGCTTGCCAGGTCTCGCCAAGACCCTGATGGTCAGCACGTTGGCACAGATACTGCAGCTCCAGTTCAAACGCGTGCAGTTCACCCCCGACCTGATGCCTTCCGACATCATCGGCACCGACGTCCTGGACATCGACGAGCAGACGGGGCGCAAGAGCTTCCGATTCATCAAGGGCCCCATCTTCACCAACATGCTTCTGGCGGACGAAATCAACCGCACGCCCCCGAAGACGCAGGCAGCCCTGCTGGAGGCGATGCAGGAGAAGCAGGTCACCGCATCCAACCAGATGTTCAAGCTACCGCCACCCTTCTTCGTGCTGGCCACGCAGAACCCGCTGGAGCAGGAGGGCACCTATCCGCTGCCTGAAGCCCAGCTCGACCGCTTCATGTTCAACATCCTGGTTGATTACCCCGCCGCCGAAGAGGAGGAGGCCATCGTCATGGCCACCACCAGCCGCCGCGACATCAAGCTGCAGCGCGTTCTTGGCGCGGAGGAGCTGGTCAAGCTGCAGGCGGTCGTGCGTGACCTGCCCGTCAGCCCGCATGTGGTCAAATACGCCACACGGCTGGTGCGTATGACGCGTCCAGGTGACGCAGAGGCCCCCGAGTTCATCCGCACGAACATCCACTGCGGGGCGGGGCCACGTGCCGCGCAGTGCCTGGTGCTGGGGGCAAAGGCACGCGCCGTGCTGCATGGACGACTGAACGTCAGCTGCGCTGACGTCAAGGCGCTGGCGCTGCCCGTGCTGCGCCACCGCATTTTCACCAACTTTACCGCCGATTCGGAGGGAATCACGGCGGACACCCTGGTCAGCAAGCTCCTTGAAGCCGTACCTGAACCAGACGCAAAAGACTACAAATAAGGAACCTATCATGCCCCATCACGTTGCCATAGCCTTGGGAGGGAACCTGGGCAACACGGAAGTACTCTTTGACAAGGCAATCGCCATGCTTGCGTATAACCTGCGCGATATCAGGCGAGCCAGAATCTACACCACGGAGCCCGTCGATTGCGTGCCTGGCACCCCCGATTTCAAAAACACGGCCATCATCGCCACATTCAACGGCACTCCCCAGACCCTTCTCAAAATCTGCCAGAACATTGAAAAACTGCTTGGCCGCCCTGAAATCCACAGCAGCCATGAAAGCCGTACCATCGACCTGGACATCCTGCTCTTCGACAATCAGCAGATTTCCCTGCCCAACCTCATCATTCCGCACCCGCGGATGTTCCAGCGCCTCTTCGTCCTGCTGCCTCTTCTGGACATTCTGCCTGGCAAAATGATTCTTCCTGGCCAGACGCGCTCTCTTCAGGAGCTTGTCAACAACCTTTTGCAAACAAACCAGAAAGAAGAAAAGTCACAGCCTTCAGAGTATGCACGTCTTTTTGCGCCTCCGTGGCCTGAGTTTCTCTCCATGGCCAACGAGAAATTGCAAGGCGAGTGGGAGTCCATCGTCCATTACGGCAATTTGCGGCGACACGAGGCGCAAAAAGTCCCCAAGCCGGGCATTGAGTTTGCCGAAAGCAAGACCAAGCACGGCTGGTACTCGCCGCCGCCCCTGAACAAAATCACCATCAGCTATGAACTGCTTTTGGAGCATCCGTGGTATGCGGTGCTTGACGTTTTCTATCATGAGGTCGCCCACCAGCTCGTCCACTTCCTCTGTCCAGAGGCAAGCGACGAGACGTCGCATGGCAAGGCCTTCCGCGAAATGTGCAGGCGAATCGGCGCGAATCCATCAGCGGGGGACAGCTACCAGACCTTGGACTCCTGGATCGGCCAGGAGCAGGATGCGTCAGGCGACCCCATCATTGAACGTGTGCGCAAGCTGCTGGTGATGGCGGAAAAGGGGGACGAGCACGAAGCGGAGGTAGCCCTCTCCAAGGCCGTGGAGATTATGGCGAAGTACGGCATCAGCGAGGAACATCTGAACCAGAAGGAGCAGTATGTCACGGTGGCGCTGGGCGAGCCAAAGCACAGCATCCAACTGGATGAGCGGATGATGGCGCATTTTCTGCGCGAGATGTTCTCCGTCACTTCCATCATGGTCAATGTTCCTGCTGTTACGACAGACCGTTACGGGCACAAGACGGCCAGCGATTGCAGGCAGTTTTTTATGTGCGGAACCACCCGCAACGTGAAGATTGCGCAGTACGTTCGTGACAGCGTGCTTTCGCACATCGAGCTGGAGTGGGGCAAGTTCTGCCAGAAGAACAGCATCTCCCCCACCCTCGTGCGTCGCAAGCGGGATTTCGCCTACGGGGTCATCTCCGCACTGCTGAAGAAAATGCAGGGCAACATTGAAAAGGAGACACAGGCGCTTATCGTAGCAGGAAGTCAGGAGCTCAACGACTACTATACAACCCGTTTCCCGCGCATCCATATTGTCTCGCACAGTGGTGTGACGATGGACCCGAACGCATTTGAGGCCGGCAAGAAAATCGGCTCCGACCTCACCATCAACCCAGGCATCGAAAAACCAGAAGGACCAAAACTTTTGTCATAGGAGACACCATTTATGAAGATTCTACTTATCGGCGGCACAGGATTCGTTAGCGGCACAGTAGCGAAGGTGGCGTTGGAGGCGGGGCATGACGTGACTGTCGTCACACGTGGCATAAAGCCCATTCCCGCAGGCCTGAAGCAGATAACAGCTGACCGTTTCAAACCTGGCTCGCTGGAGGCCGCCATCGCCAATGCAGGTTGCTTCGACTTCATCGTCGATTGCTTCGGCTTCAAGAAGCCCGACGCTATGCAGGACGTCTTCGCCTTAGCGCCAAAGTGCGCCCGCTTTGCGTTCATCTCGACGGATTTCGTCTATGACCCCGCATACCGCCAGTTCCCGCAGCCCGAAACCAACATGCACTTCCTGACGGACGACAGCTATGGCGCCAACAAGCGCCGCTGCGAAGAGGTGTTCCTGAACGCCGCGCAGAACGGCGGTTTCTCCCACTGGACCATCTTCCGTCCGTGCCACATCTACGGCCCCAACTCGAAATTGGGCTGCCTCCCCAACCATGGGCGCGACCCCGAGCTCATCGACCGCATCCTGCGCGGCGAGCCCCTGGAGCTGGCGGCGGCAGGCACGCTGCTCCAGCAGCCCATCTACGCGGAGGACCTGGCGAAGGTCATCCTCAGCTGCGTCGATGTCCCCAAGTCCTGCTGCCAGTTCTACAACTGCGCAGGACCTGAAATCGCGGAATCCGCCACCTACTACAAAATCATCGCAGACTACCTCAATCGCCCGCTAAAAATCAAAGAGCTCCCCATTCAGGAGTACAAGGCGCAGCACCCCGAAAACATCTCCTTCCTCTGCCACCGCGTCTATGACCTCGCAAAGCTGAAGGCGGATGGCCTCTATGTTCCCCAGATGCCGCTCGCCGAAGGGCTTAGGATTCACACGGCTTCACTTCTTCACAAATAAAGAGCAATATCATGTCAACGCAAATCCAGCTTCCAAAATTGTACGAAAACATGGATGAGGCCACGATTGGCCCCTGGTCCGTCTCTGTTGGGCAGAAAGTCAGGCAGGGCGACATTCTTGTGCAGATTATCTCCGACAAGGTCGTGGAGGAGTTCGAGGCCCCCTGCGATGGTGTCGTCCTCGGCATCTTCGCGCAGGAGAAAAGCACCGTGCCTCTAGGCTATGTGATTTGTGCCATCGGTGAAGAGGGTGAGGCCGTGCCTGATGTCGCCGCCTCCAACGAAGAGCTGATGCGCAACCACCTGCAGGCCAACGCCCTCTCCATCGACTTGTCGGGCATTGTGCCAGAGGCCGCACCGCAGAAGCCTGCCTACAAGGTGGCGCCTGCCGCAAAGGCCTTCGCCAAGCAGAGCAACGTCTCGCTGGACGATGTGGCCGCCTTCTGCAAGCGCGACACCATCCACCGCAAGGACGTGGAGGAGTTTATCGCCTCCAGGCAGGGGGGTGCAAAGGAAGCTGCAGCTGTAGCACAAGCTGCGCCAGCCCCCACAGCGGCTCCGAAGCCCGCGCCTACACCAGCGGATGCCATCGGGCAGCGTGTCGCGCTGATAACGGGAGCGTCGGGGGCGATCGGATCTGCCATCGCACGAGCGCTTTCCGCCAAGGGCATTGCCGTGGCACTCCACAGCAACAGCAACACTTCCAAGGCAGAGGCTCTGGCACAGGAACTCGCTCCAGCTCCAGCCGCCGTGTTCACCGCCGACCTCTCCTCACCCGAGCAGTGTAAGCAACTCGTGCAGAACGTGCTGGCCAAGTGGGGACGCATCGACATCCTTGTCAACAACGCAGGACGGCTGAACGACGCCACCGTCTCGTTCATGACCGATGAGCAGTGGGCCTCCTCCATCGAACTGAACCTGAACGCCCCCTTCCGCCTCATGCGGGAGGTCTCCATGCCGATGGCACGCCAGCGGTGGGGGCGCATCGTTTCGCTTGCATCGGACGCAGGGCGCATGGGTTCCGCCAACCGCTCCAACTACGCAGCCGCCAAGGAGGGGCTTGTGGGACTGACACGCTCCGCAGCCCGCGAAATGGCGGGGCTGGGCATCCGCGTGAACGCCGTCAGCCCTGGCTTCATCGAATCCCCCATGACCGCCAACATCCCGCCCGTCAAGATGAAGGACATTCTGCGTGAGATTCCCACTCGCCGCCTCGGCAAGCCGCAGGATGTCGCCGCCCTTGTCGCCTTCCTATGCTCCGACGAAGCAGACTACATCACTGGCCAGATCATCTCCATCGATGGCGGCCTCTTCATGGGGTAGCCCAATTTCCTCAAATGTAAACAACCAGGAGATACCATGAAACTTACAGCCCTTATAGGAATAGCCTGTCTTGGAGTAGCTGCGGCGCAGAGCGTCCAGATCAGCCAGGATGGGAGAAGCGATTACTGCATCGTCGTGCCAAATGAAGCGGCGCCTGTGTTGAATACCGCCGCTACAGAGTTGTCACGGTATCTACAGGAAGTCACCAAGGCGAAGCTGCCGATTGTGACGGAGGCGGAGCGTCCTTCGGGGAAGCCTGCGTTCATCATCGGGTCCGCGAAGGCGGCAGGTGCTGTCTTCAGCGACCCGTCTTTTGCGAAAGGGAAGCCCGATGAAATTGCCATCAAGTTCAAGGGAAACGACATCTACCTGAACGGTCAGATGCCGCGCGGTCCGCTTTACGCAACCTATACCTTTCTGGAGGACTATGTCGGAGTCAACTGGTGGACGCCCGAAGAGCATGACAGCCCTGACAAGCCCACGCTGTTCGTGCCTGCCAAAGACCACGAGTACGCCCCTGAGCTCATCTGTCGCGAGAGCTTCTACGTCGGGACGCACAACCCGATATTCGCAGCCTATATGAAGAACAACGGCCACTTCTCCCCCATAAAGGAGGAACTTGGCGGGCACCGCTCCATCATCGGCTGGTGCCATACCTTCCAGCAGTTCCTGCCACCTGCCAAGTACTTTGACGCACACCCCGAATGGTACAGCCAGATACAGGGGAAGCGCAACCCCAGTGCGCAGCTGTGCCTAACAAACGACGAGATGCGTGCGGAGATGGTGAAGGTTGTGCTGGAAAAAATCCGCAAGGACCCGACGGCGGGCATGATTTCCGTCTCGCAGAACGACCTGCCGGACGGGCGTTGCGAGTGCGACAAGTGCAAGGCAGTCGAGGAGGTCGAGGGGAGCGCGTCGGGGCCGCTGATTCGTTTTGTGAACGCCGTTGCGGCGGAGGTTGCGAAGGAGTATCCCGACTTTCTCATCGAAACGCTTGCCTACCACTACACGCGGCATGCGCCGAAGGTCACGCGCCCTGCCAAGAACGTGGTCGTCCGCCTGTGTAGCATCGAGATGAACTTCGCGCAGCCGCTGGAGACGGGTCCCGCCAACGAAAGCTTCCGCAAGGACATCGAGGAGTGGAGTGCCATCGCGCCCAACCTCTTCATCTGGAACTACGTCACCAACTTCGCCAACTACCTGCTTCCTCAGCCGAATTGGCGCGGACTGGTGCCAGACATCCGTTTTTTCCTGAAACACAACGCCATCGGGCTGTTCGAGCAGGGGGATGCGGGCTGCACGGTGGGGGACTTTGTCCGTCCACGCCAGTGGATCATCGCTCACCTGCTTTGGAATCCCGATTTGGATGAAAAGGAGTTGACGCGCAAGTTCTTTGACGGCTACTACGGACCCGCCGGGGCGCATTTGCTGAAATACATCGACTACCTCTGTGACTGCGTCGAAAAGGCACAATTCAATTTGCGCTGCTTTAACATTGATGCCTTTGGCTGGTTTTCGCTGGAGCAGACTGAGGAGGCGGCAAGGCTCTATGCGCGTGCAGAAGATGCCGTCAAGGGAAATGAAGTATTCGCGAAGCGGGTACGCCGCGAACGCCTTCCGCTGGATTTAGTCCGGCTCATGTATGCCATCAAATATCCGCGCATCCAGCGTTTCCGCAAGGAAATCCATGTCCCAAGCCTTCAAGAGGCCCTCAAGCTGGCAGATGAGTTTGTTGAGCTGACGAAGCAGGGGGGCAACTGGCGCGAAGGACTCGCGTTCGGCGACTATGCCACCAATCTGCGCAGCTCCATCCAAGCCACGTCGGACAGGTTGCAGGTGCCTGAAATCTGCAAGGGAAAGCCTCTCGACAGCTGGGACAGCTTTCCCGTCTCCTCCTTCCGCCTCTACCAAGAGGGAAACTGGAGCAAACGGGTGGATGACCCTATGGCCATTCAAAAGAAGGCAGCACGGATGCCTTGCAACCACAATCAATGGGCTGTTCAGGCTGACCTCCTTCCCATCAACTTCTACGATACAAGCAAAAAGTGGAAGCTTGTGGTGCGTGTGCGCTGCGAGGGAAACGCAACAAGTGGCAATGTGCTCCATTTCGGCCTCTACGGAACAGGCTGCTTCCATTTCAGCCAGACGGTCAAGGTTGAAGAGTGCAAGGGCAAGGAGTTTGCGCAGATTGAGACAGTGCCCCTCTCGCTGGCAGAGTTGCTGGGCAGGGCAACCTATCTTTGGTTTGCCCCCATCCAACGCCCCTTGTCCGAAGTGGAAGCTATTTACATCGACGAGGCCATCCTGATGAGGGTGGAGTAAGAACAGCTAGAAGCTCTAGAAGCTCTAGAAGCTCTAGAAACTCTAGAAACTCTAGAAGCTCTAGAAGCTCTAGAAGCTCTAGAAAAACAACAATCAAAGGAGCAACATGAACATTCCTGAATTGCCATTTGAGCATTTTTACCGTTTTGCAGAGGTTGAGGCGTTTGTGAAGGAGCTGGCGGCAGCCGCGCCAGAACTGGTGAAGTTGAGCGAGATTGGAAAATCCCGCGAGGGACGTCCGCTCTATATGCTGACCATCACGGATTTCAGCACGGGGGCTGCCGAAGACACGCCTGCCTACCTCATCCACGGCAACATCCACTCCTTAGAGCTGGCGGGCACACACGCTTCGCTCTATACCGCCAGGCAGTTGGTGCTCGACCACAAGAAAGGCGGTCTTCTTGAGCAGATGGCCTTCTACATCATCCCCCGCATCAACCCCGACGGCGCGGAGTTCTGCGTCACCACCAACGGCAGTTGCCGCAGCCGCATGGATGTCTCCGAGAAGGTGGCCAACACCCTCTACCAGGCCGACATGAATGGCGACGGCATGATTCTCAACATGCGCATCGAGAACCCGAACGGCGGTTGGGCGAAGAACCCGAAGGACCCGCGCCTGATGGTCGGGCGCACCGCCGACACCCCTGGCCCCTACTACGACCTGATGCCCGAAGGCAGCATCTACAAGTGGGACGGCTCGCGCAACCTCAAGTTCCACGGACGCACCTTCGACTGGAACCGCAACTGGTCCTACAACTGGAAACCCGAGCCCGAACAGTGGGGCGCAGGCGACTTCCCATTCAGCGAGACGGAGATGCACGCCATCGGCGAGTTCATCCACTCCCATCACAACCTCTTCGCCATTTTGGGCTATCACACAGGCACGAACGCCGTGCTGCGTCCGCCTTCAAGCGGGTCTGACGACGACATCGACAAGTGGGATCTGCGGGCCATGCACCGCATAGCCGAGATAGCCTCCGAATGCACGGGCTTCCCCATCATCCCAGTTTACAACTACTACTTCAAACGGCTGGGCGAGCGCGCAAAGGAGACCCGCTACCATGGGCACTTCCACGACTTCGGCTACCGCAACCTGGGGCTGTATGTCTATGAGTTCGAGCTGGGCACCATGCTCAACTCGGCTGGCATCAAGACAGAGCAGGTTTTCGGCACGGCGACAGCGCAGGATTTGGACGAACTCTACCGCCAGGCACTTGTATGGGCGGATGCGCAGGGGCTTCACGACAAGGTATTCTGCGACTGGAAGGAGTACCAGCATCCGCAGCTAGGCAAGGTCGAAATCGGTGGCTGGTTCTCGCAGCACCTTGGCAACCCGATAATGTCTGACCTGCGGAAGATTGCAGCCAACACCTACGATTTCACCTTGAAGCACGCCGATTTCCGCCCGCAAGTTGCCGTGGAGGATGTGGCTGTGGAGGCGATTGGCGGCGGCAACTACCGCGTCCGCGCACGTGTCATCAACCACGGGCAGTTCCCCACGAACATCTCAAATCGCGGCGCACAGCTCAACTACCACCGCCCCGTGCGCGTGGAAGTGGAGCTGCCAGACGGCGTGAAGCTGCTCTCCACGGAAGGCCACAAGGATTTGGGACACCTTGCAGGGCTGACAGGCAACCGCCTCCTCGAATGGTTCGTCAATGCCCCCGACAACGCCAAGGAACTGATGCGCCTGCATGTCTTCAGCTGGACTGGCGGCAATTTCACCACCACGATAAGCCTGTAGCCAGGCTCTCCAGAGCCTGCGGGAAAATGCTCCCCCGCCGCGCTCGCGCGGCGGGGGAGCATTCCTTTCAAAAAAAGTCATTGCCAGGGAACAAACCCAACAATGCCGTGTCTAATCTAGATATACTAGAAGCTCTAGAAGAACGACAACAACGGAGAATATATGATTGATGTGAAGCAGATTGGTGCGAAGGTCTCTGAGGAGAGCTCGCTGTTGGTGCGTGTGCGTGCGGAAATGGCGCGTGTGATTGTAGGGCAGGAGGCGTTGATAGACCGCCTGCTGATGGCGCTTCTGTGCAACAACCACGTGCTGATTGAAGGCCTGCCTGGCCTGGCAAAGACCTTGACCGTCACCACGCTGGCACGCTGTCTGGACGCAACCTACCACCGCATCCAGTTCACGCCCGACCTGCTGCCCGCCGATGTCGTCGGCACGATGATATACAACCCGAAGAGTGGCGATTTCAGCACAAAGAAAGGACCGATTTTTGCGAACATCATCCTGGCGGATGAAATCAACCGCGCCCCTGCCAAGGTGCAGAGCGCTCTGCTGGAGGCAATGCAGGAGCGTCAGGTGACCGTGGGCGACAGCACCTTCAAGCTGGACGATCCCTTCCTCGTGCTCGCCACGCAGAATCCAGTTGAGCAGGAAGGCACCTATCCGCTGCCAGAAGCGCAGGTTGACCGCTTCATGTTCAAGGTCAAAGTAGAATACCCTGAAAAGGATGCGGAGCTGAAGATTCTGCGCCGCATGGCCTCCTCTGCCCCTGCGCTCCAGGTGAATTCCGTGCTGAAGCCCACCGATGTGAAGCGTCTGCGCGAGCTGACGGACAGCATTTTCATGGACGAGAAGATTGAGTCCTATATCGTGGATTTGGTGGATGCATCCCGCCACCCTGACCAGTACGGCCTGAAGGATATCCAGGAGCTGATACGCTACGGGGCCTCGCCCCGCGCCACCATCTTCCTGGCGATGGCCTCGAAGGCGTAGGCGTTTGTCGAAGGGCGTCCCTACGTGACGCCGCAGGATGTGAAGTCCGTCGCGAAGGACGTGCTGCGCCACCGAATCATGGTCACATACGAGGCGGAGGCCGAAGAGGTCACCTCCGAGCAGATTGTGCAGAAGCTTCTGGACACGGTGAAGGTGCCATGATACCGAAAGAGCTGGCGAAGAAGATTCGCTACATACAGATTTACACCAGCAAGACGGTCAACGACGTCCTTGCGGGCGAGTACCAGAGCGCCTTCAAGGGCTCTGGCATGGAGTTTGACGAGGTGCGCGAGTACCAGCCAGGCGATGAAGTGCGCTCCATCGACTGGAACGTCACCGCACGCCAGGGGCATCCCTACGTCAAGCGCTTCCACGAAGAGCGCGAACTGACGGTGATGTTCATGGTCGATTTGTCCGCCTCGGGCATGTTCGGCACGGGAACGCAGACGAAGAGCGAGCTGGCGGCGGAGCTGTGCGCACTGCTCTCCTTCTCCGCTGTGAAGAGCAACGACAAGGTGGGGCTTATCATGTTCACGGACCGCATCGAGCGTTTCATCCCGCCCGCAAAGGGCGTAAGCCACGCGCTGCGCATCATCCGCGAGGTGATGGGGCACACGCCCGAAGGACGCAATACGGACATACCCGCCGCGCTTGACTACCTCGGCAAGGTCATCCGCAAACGCTGTGTCGTCTTTATGGTCTCAGATTTTCAGGGCGGCGACTTCGCCAAATCCATGCGCGTGCTGGCGCGCCGCCACGACCTGATTGCCGTCAGCGTGGCAGACCGCCGCGAGTTGCAGTTGCCCGATGTGGGCCTCCTGGAGCTGGAGGACGCCGAAACGGGCGAGCTGGTGATGGTGGATACCTCCAGCCTCGCCATTCGCGGCGAATATGGCCAGATGGGGACCGAAGAGCATGCCCAGTTGAAGAGCACCTTCCGTTCCATGGGCGTGGATTTGTTGGAGTTGATGACAGGCGAGGACTACGCACGGAAACTCGTACAATTCTTCCGACACCGTGCTTTGGGGTAACGACGGCGCCCTCGCCGTCGATGTGAAAATGCACATTAAGCCGCGACAGCGGCAAAGCGAAACCCATGGATGACAAAGGAGACATAATTATGGCGGATAGCGATTTCGATTTCAGTTTGCCGAAGGCAGGTGAAAAAGCGGCTGACAACAGCAAGTGGAAGCTGATATGCGTGCTTCAACTGCTGACGCTTGTCTGCGTGCTGCTTGCCTTCTTCGGAATGCGCCGTGGAACGGTTGCTTCTTCTGGCGGTGCCTCTGTGCAAGATGCCGAGAAGCTGCTGGAGTTGGCGCAGCGCCTTGAGAAGCAGGGGCTTGCCAAGGAGGCGACGGAGGCTTGGAAGGAGTACATCCGCACCACGAAGCCCGACGCCGAAAAGGAGGCGAAGCTTTGGTACCGCATCGCCACCATCCAGCAGGACGGCAAGCTCTATGAAGAGGCGCTCGCCTCATACTACCGCTCGGACATGGCGATGAAGGTTCCCGTGCTGGAGACCGAGATTACGCGGCGCACGCAGGAGTGCCTTGCGGCCCTTGGCAAGGCGGTAGCCATGAAGCGCAACTTGGAAGAACGCACCACCGTTGGTACACAGCCGAAAGCTGCTGCGCCGTTGGTCACCATCGGTGACTGGAAACTGACACGCGAGGACGTGGAGGCGATGGCCGAAAAGGAAATCGACATGATGATTGCCGCCAGCGGTCTGCCTGAGGACAAGAAACTTGAACAGAAGCAGCAGATGCTGAAGCAGCTGAACCAGGGCGAGGGGCTGATGCAGTTCGCCATGCAGGTGGTTACGCAGGAGATGCTCTACCGCGCCGCCCTTGAAGACAAACTCATGGACGACCCAACTGTCCGCGAGGATGTAATGCGGCGTGAACGCAGTGCTTTGAGCGAGGCGTATATGCGCCGCCGTCTGGCCAACCTTGAGGTTTCCGATACAGATATCAACGACTTCTACAAGGCTCATCCCGAGCAGTTTACCGACTTGGCGGCTGTGCGCCTGGCACACATCGAGTTTGCGGATGAGGAGAGCGCGAAGGCTGCGATGAAGTCGCTGGGCGAGAAGCAGGACTTTGCCGAGCTGGCGAAGCTGGTCTCCAAGGACAATGCGACTGCCAGCAAAGGCGGTGAGATGAATGGATGGTTTACTTCCGCAAGTGGCGCAGAGTGGACCCGCGAGGCCGCAAAGGCGTTCTTGGCTGACGAAAAACTGACCAAAGGCGCCCTTCTGCCTACCATCCTCAAGGGCAACAAGACGTGGCACATTGTAAAGCTGCTGGAGAAGCGTGCAGAACAAGTTCGTGACATCAAGGACAAGCAGGTGTTTGAAAACGCACGAAACATGTTGCTGGACCGCAAGTCCCATGAGATGCAGAACAGAATCATGCAGGAACTCGCCATGCGCTACCGCGTCGCATGGAACATGCCAAGGGGAAATGGCGCCGCGCAGCCTGCGCCGAACAACGCTCCCAATGGAGGCGCTAAGTGAGGCTTCTTGAAACCATAGCGGTTGTCTTTCTGGCCGCGTTCCTCTTGATTGGGTGCCACAAGCAGCCAACTGCAGAGGGCAAGGAAGATGGCAAGACAGCCGAAAAGCTGGAGCCGACTCCCTACTCCAAGGAGTTCGAGAGCGGGCCACTCAAAATCCGCTTGTCACTCGACCGCACGCATCTGCGGCTGGATGAGGTGATTCAGCTGGAGCTGGAGGCGTGGGCACCAGAGGAGTACTCCGTGGAGCTGCCCAAGCTGGAGAGCGGTCTGGAACAGTTCCGCTGGGAGCCAGTCTCCCTCTCCACGCCCGAATTGCAGAATGGCGGCCTTCTCCACTATTCGCGCAAAATCCTGTTGGAGCCGCTGCTGATTTATGAGAAGACAGCCGTCAGACCGATGGAGGTGCATTTTGCGGTTGCGGAGAAGAATGGCGAAGAGCCAAAGCGCTATGCTCTTGCCACTGATGAAGTTGAGATAACCGTTGAGATGCCGCCAGAGGAGTATTGGAGCAACTTGACGGTCGAAACGGCCATGTCCGAGAAGCCAGTGGAACGTCTGGAGAAGAAAACGCCATGGTGGCCGTATGCAGCCGCAGCACTCCTCCTTTCGGCGGTTCTGCTGGCGGTCGTACTTCTTCGCCACAGGCGTGTCAAGGCAGTGGAGCTGCCGCCGCCAATTCCTCCATACGAGATAGCAATGGAGGAATTGCGCCGCCTTGTGGAGGCGCACCTCGTCGAGCAGGGGGACTTCATGGGCTTCTACAACGCCATTCAGGGAATCCTGCGGCGCTACATAGAGGCACGGTTTGACATCCATGCGCCAGAGCGAACCACAGAGGAGTTTCTTTCAGAACTTCGCGGCAGCCGTTCCCCCATCGGCAAGCACCAGAAGCTGCTGGAGAGTTTCCTCACGCACTGCGATTTGGTTCGCTTTGCTAAGCATACCCCCGAAAAACAAGAGATTCAGGCGACCTTTGACGCCTGCAAACAGTTTATTATAGAGAATCAATGAACTTCGGATTGTTACGATTTGAATCGCCGTTGATGGCGTTGCTGGCCTTGATACCGCTGGTATTGTGGCTAGTGCGTCGTCGTATGCGTCTGCGCAAGGCGGCTGTCGGCTTCTCTTCGGTGCGAAACGTCTCGCGCCTGAAGCAGTCGTTGCGCCAGCGGCTTCTATGGGTGCCGATGGCGTTGCGGTGGACAGGGTGTGCGCTGTTGATCATTGCGATGATGCGTCCGCAGGCGGGCCACGAACAGGTGCAGGAAATCAGCCAGGGGGTTGCCATCGAGATGGTGCTGGACCGTTCTGGCTCCATGCAGCTGGAGATGGACTTCGAGGGAAAGCTTCGCAACCGCCTGGATTGCGCGAAGGAGGTTTTCCGACGCTTCGTCTTCGGCCACGGCAGCAGCCTGAAGGGGCGTGGCAACGACCTGATTGGCATGGTCGCCTTTGCGCGCTATGCGGACACCGTCTGCCCGCTCACCCTCACCCACAATGTCATCAAACCCTTCCTGGACACCGTCAAGCTAGCCGACACGCAGGCGGAGGACGGAACCGCCATCGGCGACGCCGTCGCCTTGGCCGCCGCGCGTCTGCACACCGGGGAGGAGACCCTCGCCAAGCAGAACAACAAGGAGGCGAAGGCGTACAAAATCAAGAGCAAGGTGATGATTCTGCTCACCGACGGTGAAAACAATTGCGGGCGGCGGAATGTGCTGCAAGGCGGTGAAATCGCGAAGAAGTGGGGCATCCGCCTCTATGTCATCGCATTGACGAGCGACGACGTCTATCAGACGGTCAAGACCCCCTTCGGCAATGTCTCCCGTCGTGTCATGGCGCAGCGCATCGACACGCGTGAACTGGAGAAAATCGCCGAGGACACGGGCGGCTTCTTCCGCTCGGCTGGCGACACGCGCGCGTTGCAGCGCGTCTATGAAGAGATTGATTCTATGGAGAGGAGCGAGGTTGAATCGACGCGCTTCGTCGATTACAAGGAGCTGTTTGCGCCGTTTGTGCTGTGGGGCTTCGCGGTTCTGGCACTGGAACAGCTTCTCTGCTGTACCTATTTCAGGAGGTTACCGTGATTTGGCAGTCGTTGAATATGCTGAACTGGCTGTGGGCCTTGCCCGTGTTCGTGCTGATGTTCGTCTATGCGGGCATCATGCGCCGTCGCGGGATGGCGGTTTTCGCAGCGACTGGTATGCAGGAGCGTCTCCTGAAGAACGTGAGTTTTGTGCGCCGTCGGTGGAAGCAGGCGATGATACTGGCGGCGTTGTGCCTGACGGTACTGGCACTGGCGCGTCCTGCGTGGAACCCTGTCTCGCGTGAGGTTTCCCGAAAAGGCCGCGATGTGGTCTTCGTGCTGGATGTTTCACGCTCCATGCTGGCGGACGATTTGCAGCCGAACCGCCTGGAACGCGCCAAAATCGCCATTGGCGACTGTCTGGATGTGCTGGAGGGCGACCGCGTGGCACTGGTGGTGTTTGCGGGCACGGCAATGGTGCGCTGCCCCTTGACGGTTGATTACGGCTTTTTCCGCATGATGCTCGCCGACGTGGAACCTCGCAGCGTTGGCCGAGGCGGCACGAAAATCGGCGATGCCTTGCGCCTTGTGATGAAGGAAGTCTTCGACAATCAGGAGAAGCAGTTCAAGGATGTGGTGCTGATTACGGACGGCGAGGACCAGGACAGCTTTGCCGTGCAGGCGGCAGAGGCCCTTGGCAAGGCCTCAGTGCGTTTGCTGGCTGTCGGTTTAGGCGACGAGGTCAATGGCACGCCTATTCTTGTGACAGCCGAAGACGGCAGCCGCGACTTCATCAAGAACAAAGGCGAGGTTGTGCGCAGTAAACTGGATGGCGCCACGCTTCGCGAGATGGTGGCGGCTACACCTGGCGGACGCTATCTGCCCGTTGCCACTGGCAATTTTGATTTGGGAGCCATCTACCGCTCGCTGATTGCCACGGCGGAGAAGCGTCTGGTGGAGAGCGAAACAGTGGAACGCTATGAGGAGAAGTACCAGATTTTTCTGCTGGGGGCCCTGCTTCTCCTTTTGGTGGAGCCGTTCATCGGGATAAGGAGGGCTGCATAATGCGTATTTTGCTGTTGACGATGGCGTTATGTCTGTTTTCCATTGCTGGCGAGGCAGACAAGTTGCTCAAGCAGGGCAACGCCGCCTTGGACGAAGAAAAGTATGAAGAGGCACTGTCGCTTTATGACAAGGCTCTGGTGGAAAGCCCTGAAAATCCCTATCTCATTTTCAACAAAGGAGTTGCGTATTTCAAGCAAGGCGAGTATGAAAAGTCCGTGAAGGAGTACAAGCTGGCGATTGAGAAGCTAGCCAGCCAGAAGCGTGGTGACTCGGAGCTGGAAGCCCGTGCTTTCGCTTCCATCGGAAACGCCTGCTTCCTTCAGGCTAAGCCATTGTTGGAAAGCAATCTAGAGCAGGCTTCCGCGCTGTGCCTGGGGGCCATCACCGCATTTGACGAAGCCCTGCGGATACGTCCAGAAGACACGGCTCTACAGGAGAATCGCCAGGCGGCACGTATGCTGTTGAAGAAGATTTTGGGTATCAAGTACATGCAGGCGAAGGAGCAGCAAAAGCAGCAGGAGATGGCGCAAAAGCTGAAAGAACTTGCGGAACGCCAGAAGCAGGCTGCCGATGAAACCGCCCAGCAGAAGCCCGATGTTCAGAAGCAGGAGCAGCTCAACCAGGAGACTCAGGAGCTGATGGATCAGATGAGCGGGCAGCAGCAACAGCAGCCATCCCCGCAGGATCCACAACAACAGCCACAGCAGAATCCTATTCAGGATGCCATGCAGCAGGCGCGTCAGGCAC
>JAFTAC010000120.1 GCA_017458805.1 Victivallales bacterium
AGAACAATGGCAGAGGACATCAAGACGATTCTAGTTGGCACGGCAGAGAACGACATCACACCGCCGATTGGCACGCAGCTGGCGGGCTACTTCACCAGGCGTGTATCAGACGGCATCATCTCAAATCTGATGGCGAAGGCCGTTGTGATGGGGGAGGGGGATGCGCGCTGCGTCCTCATCACCTGCGACCTCATCACGATGACGGCAGCCATCTGCAATGCAACGCGCGCCATCATCAGCGAGGCCACGGGCATCAAGCCCGAGCGCATCATGATGTGCTCCACGCATACGCACACAGGCCCTGAAATCCGCGTTCCGACCAGAGGCGCGACGGAGGCCAACGAGGAGTACCTGGCGGGTCTGCCGAAGCGCATCGCCGACGCCGCCATTGCCGCTTCGAAAATACAGCGTCCTGCCTATCTGTGCATTGGCACCGAGCACGAGCAGGGGCTTGCCTACAACCGCCGCTTCCGCATGAGCAACTCCACGGAGCAGTTCGGCCCCTCCGCCAACGGAGATGTGACGGCAGAGGGGTTCGCAGGCCCCACCGACAGCACCTTCGGAGCGCTGGTCTTCAAGGAGACGCTGGAGGGCAAGCCCTTCCTGGTTATCTGCAACTACAGCGTCCACATCGACGTAACGGGCGGCAACAAGATTTCCGCCGACTTCCCCGCCGTCATCCAGAAGACCCTGCGCGCCGTCTATGGCGACAACCTCATCGCGCTCTATGTGCAGGGGGCATGCGGCAACATCAACCATGTTCCGTATCTGGAGGACGACCCCTACCCCAAGAAGGGCGTCTGGAAGTCCGAACAGATGGGGCGTGCGTTTGCGGGCAAGGCGATGACCATCATCGAGAAGGCGCGTCCGTCCAAGTCAGTGAAGGTTGACACGGTCAGCGAGATTCTGGATGTTCCTATGTTCCCGAAAAACGACCCCGTCTATCAGATGCGGCTTGCCTCCGCGAAGTCCAAGGCGGAGCCCAACTTCTTCGAGCAGGCGCTCATCAAGCGTTCCGAAAACTACTCCGACGAGGGCACCATCCAGCGCGAGGTCCAGACCATGCGCATCGGCGACGCCGTCTTCTGCGGCGCACCTGGTGAATATTTCGTGGAGTGGGGTATGGAAATCAAGAAGTGGTCTCCATTCAAATACACCTTCATCGCGGAGCTCTGCGACGATGGAGTCGGCTATATCCCGACCTACGAGGCGTTCATGCGCGGAGGCTACGAGGCCACGCCCGTGGTCAGCGTCCGTTCCACGCCTGCCCTGGGCCAGATGATTGCTGACGCCAATTTCCGCAACCTGCGGAAGCTGTAGCAAGAATAAACACAGGACGGGTGCATCGTTTTATTTCGCCCGTCCTACTGTTTTTTCTGAAACAAACCCGCATTCCGCCTGTCGAAGAGTATGACAACATAGGAGGAAATAACGATGAAAAACCACAACATAGCCGTTTCTGCTCCCAAAGCAGTAGCATTTCTTCTGACAGGTCTCATTGCATCCCTGCTGGCGGCCCCGCCTGAATACAACTCGAACATCGAGGAGATACCCAACAGCCGCGTGATGGTGGTCAATATGCAGACCATCTTCGACGCCTCTGCACGCAACAACGCCAAGGTTTTTCCGCGGAGCATCGAAAGCATAGCCTGGAACAGCACTGGCACGAAGCTTTTCATCGACTGCCAAGGTGTCAACCAGTACTTCGCCATAGCGGACTTGAGCAGTGCCATCAAAGGGGCTGCCAAGGTGAAAATCCTTACACATACCCGCGACAAGGGCAACACCCGCCTGAACAACGCGAACCCTGCGTTCCACCCTGGTAACAAATACTATGTGTTCAGCGGGCAGGACATCGGGGTAAATGAATACAAGCGCTCATTGCCTGGCTATGGTTTCTGCACCAATCTCTGCTTGGCAGACATCCAGTCAAATGTCTATTGGCCACTGACGACATACGTCTCGACGGCCAAGAGCATTCGCGGCGCCGTTATGCCCCAGTTCTCTCCTGACGGCTCCAAGCTCTTTTGGACTGCTTGCGAAAGCAAATCTGGCGACAAGGAGATTTTCGGGAAGCGCACGCTGATGCTGGGCGATTTCGCCATCTTTTCTGACACGCCACAGCTCACGAATGCAAAATCCATCGCCGAAGACCAGCTGAGCGGAGCCTTCGCTGAGAGCTATGGCTTTTCGCCTGATGGCAAACAGCTCCTCTTTGCAGGCACACGCAAGAACGTGAATGAATGGAGCCGTATGGACATCGCTCTTTACTCTTTGGAGACAAACAAGGTAACCTTCCTGACAACCAGGAACGATACCTGGGACCGCTACGCCACCTTCACCTCCACAGGGCGCAAAATCCTCTGGAGCAGCAGCGGTGACTACACCATCCCCTACCTGGGAACTGGCGGCAGCCAGTGGCAAAACGAGATGCTCTCCGAATTGTGGATTATGAACGCCAATGGAAGCAACCGCTGGCAGCTTACCCACTTCAACGAGCGCGGGCACAGCCACTACGCTGGCTGCAAGTGCTTCGTCGGTATGATCAAGTGGCATCCCACCAAGAAAAACACTGTCGCGTTCATCCTTCACAAGCAGCACAGCCTAAACAACACCTCTTCCTCCATCATCATCGCCGAGCTGGGAAACTCCCTAATTGGCGGCAAATAGTTATTAGTGGTTAGTGGTTAGTGGTTAGATTAACCCTTGTTCTTAGCCAACTAAACTAACCACTAACCACTGACCACTAACCACTAATCCTATGAAGCCGAAAAACAAACAACCAGCACCTCCAGAAGCACAGCCGCAGGACTTGAGCCGCCTCAACCGCAGCGCGTTCATCTGGCGTGCCATCGCGGCTGTCCTCTCGGGAGGGCTGCTGAGCTGTGCCTTCCCGCCGCTGGGCTGGGATTTAGTTGCATGGATTGCGCTGGTTCCCATCCTGCTCATGCCCACCCCTAGGCGGACGTGGGAGAAGCTGGCGGTCGGATACATTTTTGGCTATGCGCATTTTGCGTTGAATCTCTTTTGGCTGAACGAGGTGGGCTTCGGGGCAGGCTGGCTTCTCGCCCTCTGGTGCGCTCTCTTCCCCATGCTCTGGTATGTCATCGCCAGCTCGCTCAACTACCGTCTAAAGGACGAAAAGACTGCCTCCTTCCCAGGGGCAGGTCCGCTTTTCATCAAGGAGGAATGGCAGCTCATTCTCCAAATCCTGCTATTGTCTGCTGTCTGGGTGGCCACCGAATACCTGCGCGCCAAGCTCTTCACGGGCTTCCCGTGGAACCAGCTGGGCATCTCGCAGTACCGCCGCACTTCCGTTGTCGCGCTCTCGCAATACACAGGCGTCTATGGCGTCTCGTTCATCATCGTGCTTGTCAATATGGTACTAGCTGCGGAGGCCAGCAGGCAACTGCGCTTCTTCATCAACCCGCAGCCACGCGTCTTCCCATGGCATCTTGCACTAATAACCTTGGCGCTGGTACCAGTCTGCATCTTCAACACACGGCAGCCCATTTTGCCTCCGGAAGGCGTGCCCAACCTCCGCATCGCCGCCATCCAGGGCAACATACCGCAGTGCAGGGTTTGGACGGAGGAGCAGTTCCAGGAGGCCCTCACAACCTACAGGGACCTTTCCCTGAAGGCCGTACAGGAGCATCCCGACCTGGATCTGGTTGTCTGGCCTGAAAGTGCCATCCCCGCGGACATGGACTATCCGCCCTACCACAGCACACTCACGAAGCTGCTCATTCAGCTTCAGAGGCCCCTGCTGGTCGGAACGCTGAAGCAGATGCAGAACTCTGCGCAGGCTGGCGACATCAGCCTCTTCAACTCCGCCTATTTGCTGGATTCCAACATGGAGGTGCTGGACTACATCGACAAGATGCACCGCGTCCCCTTCGGAGAATACACGCCCTTCGGCGACCAGCTGCCCTGGTTGCGCGAGATGATTGGCATGGGGCGTGACCTCACGCCAGGGAAGGCCCCGCACCTCATCGAGCTCCCCAAAGGCCTGAAAGCGGGCGTCAACATCTGCTTCGAGGATGCCTTCCCCGAAATCAGCCGTAGCTTCACCTTGCTCGGCGCCAACCTTCTCTGCACCATCACCAACGATGCTTGGTACAACAAGAGCTGCGGGGCCGAACAGCATACGAGCCATGTCATCTTCCGCGCCGTAGAGAACCGCAGACCCTTCCTCCGCTCCGGCAACAACAGCCACACCTGCTTCATCACGCCTGACGGCAATCGTCTCGGCCAGCTCACTGCGCAGGACGGTTCCCCCTTCACGCGCGATTTCCAAGTTTACGACCTGCCCATCTACGATGACTGGGGCACCACCTTCTACACGCGCCACGGCGACTTTTTCGCCGCCTTCTGCAACGCCCTTGCGCTGGCTCTTCTAGGCTATCTCGCCACTACATGCCTACTGCGCAAGAACCAGCAGCTGAATGCGATACGTAGTACTGCCCCTGCTAAACAAAAAGGGAAAAGGGGCTAGAAAAATCCTTCTCGCTATTTCAAACTTGCACCCTAGTGTGGCTATGGATTAGAAGGTTAATGCATCCAGATCCAATAGGGTTTTCCGGGCAATAGCTCCCATGTTTGGCGGTATTTGCCGTCGATGAATTCCCATGCAGGCCATTTCTCGGGCAGGGTGCATTCCGCCTCGGCCATGTGCAGGTGCCAGCCGGGGGTATCGCTGGCGACGGGCGGCAGCGGCCAGCCTTGAAGCGTGAGAAAGGATGCTTCTCGCGCAAAAAGCCAGAAGCCGTTTTCAAGCGTCTTTCCATTCCAGAGAACGTAGCACTTTTTCTCGGCGTCATAGCAGAGCGCGTGTCTGTCGCGCAAGAGCAGGTTATAGGCTTTGTCAAGTGCAAGATTGCAGGGGAGGAGGTTCCAGCCTGGCTGCAACTCATGCCGCACCTCCACCAGACCGTGCATCGTCAATGTCACCGTGTATTCTCCACCGAGAAGCGCGGTCTCCGACCGTTTTCGCATGTCGATGCGTCGTCCCATCCCCTCCAGACTCGCTTCGCAACCATCTGGCAGTTGGGCGGCATCCCAGCGAACGGCCACCAGTTCGTGTTGCACGGAGAGGTTCCACACCATTGTCGAGGCGAAAGGGCGGCTGTCCCACTGAAGCGCAAAGCCGTCGGCGGAGAGCCAGGCATCCTCCTCGAACACTCTCCCAAGCGAAACATCCTCCTGTGGGGCATAGCCTTCGTGCGCCCCAGCCTCCGCAACCAAATGCAAGAGACGTTCCATGCCACCGAAAGATACCGCTAACTGATAGTCAATCAGCGTATAGCGATTTCTAATTTTACTATATGAGACATTCAGGTATGTGTCATCATCTTGCGGGCGTTTTACAGTCCATAAAGCGGGAGTCTGCCATCCTTCAACTTCTTTGTATTCAATCGTGCATTCATCTGAATCACAGGTGATTGCTTTGCCAGATACGTGCCACTCCTCCGTTCCAACGACCCGCCAGGCAGCACCAGTCATACACGCCTCCAGAGGCTCTATCTCTACACCAATCTGCCATCCATTCACGACAAGCGTAAAGAAGAATAGAATCATTGCAAATGTCTTTTTAGACTTCATTTTATTTTCCTATATGCTTTTTGTCTTTTTCTAATAATATAATTATCAATCCTAAAAAAGCAAATAACAAGAAGGCTCTTTTTGAATCTCTAGAATCTCTAGAATCTCTAGAATCTCTAGAATCTCTAGAAGCTCTAGAATCTCTAGAAGCTCTAGAATCTCTAGAAGCTCTAGAATCTCTAGAATCTCTAGAATCTCTAGAATCTCTAGAAGCTCTAGAAGCTCTAGAAGCTCTAGAATCTCTAGAATGTACCTTGGGACATTGCAAAACGCTTAAAGTAGAGTATATTTGTTGGAGGTGAAA
>JAFTAC010000121.1 GCA_017458805.1 Victivallales bacterium
CACTAACCACTAACCACTAACCACTAACCACTAACCACTAACCACTAACCACTAACCACTAACCACTAACCACTAACCACTAACCACTAACCACTAACCACTAACCACTAACCACTAACCACTAACTAATAGGGCAGTCGTGTATCCGTGACCACCAGGGGTGGCTCCACCATGTAGTCCTTTGTGAAGAGGTCGTTAGGAAGGTCTCCATGGGCTTCCGCGCATGCGATGGTTGCCGTGCCATTGGCGGGAACCACCACCGTGGCGCCGTTCAGCGTCAGGGGGACTTCCACTGCGGTCGTGTTGGCGATAGTGACCTTTTGGTCTGCCAGGGAGACAAGGGTACACGCACCGCCGTTCCAGGCGGTCACAGCCGTTTCCTTCAGATCGGGGTGAATCACGAGACCCTCGTGGATGAATAAGACCCCCATGGAGGAGGCGGGAATCGTTGCCTCTTCAGCGGCGATGCCGTCCACCATCACCTTCACGGACTGCGTCACGTCAAACTCGGTGTTGAGGGCGTAGAGCACGCTGTAGCCTGCCGCATCATAGACGGCATAGCGCACGGAATCAGAGGAGAGCAGGCGTATGTCGCCCTGCGCCGCAAGGGAGATGTTGCGCAGAAGGTGCTCGGCCCAAAGGCGCATGCCAGGCGCGCCAGGGTAGTCGAACGCGGGCACCAGACGTGCCTTCCCTTTGCCGAGGCTGTGCTCGATGAGGGCGGGAGTCGCCTCCAGAAGCTCCACGGTTGCGCCATGGACGCCTGTGAAGCCAGCGGTGATGATGGCCTCCTTGGAGGTCAGTTCCACCGTGGCACAGGTGATGTCGCCAATCATGACGGGGTCGCGCGAGATGCCACGATAGGCAATCGGCAGTACACCGTTGCCGAGAGACTTGACGCCCACCACGTTCGGCTCCAGGCACCCTGTGATCTTCACGCCGAAGAGCTCGCTCAAATCACCATTATTGAAGAGCTGGATGCCGCTGTCGCGCTGGTCGGAGCCAGCGCTTCTACATGCCGCGCTGTCGCGCTGGTTGGAGCCAGCGCTTCTACATGCCGCGCTGTCGCGCTGGTTGGAGCCAGCGCTTCTACATGCCGCGCTGTCGCGCTGGTCGGAGCCAGCGCTTCTACATGCCGCGCTACGCGCGGGATTCACATTGCAGTGGGGGAGCCACATCAGCAGGTTGCCGCCCGCCTTCACGTATGCGACGAGCTTGGCGTAGAGGGGGCTGTCCATCAGGTTGTAGCCGAGGAAGACGATATCCGAGTACTGCTGCATGACCTCCAGCGGGGCCTCTGCGGGGAGAATGTCATATTGTCCGTATGGAGGATTGCCCGAGAAGGAGTTTTCACCGAGCTGCAATTCGCTGTACGGGTTTTCGCGCGTGGTAAGCACGTCGGTCATCTCCCAGGAGCGTTCTGCGTCGGAGTCCTTCCACTGGTTGCCGCTTTCGTACTGTCCCCAGGCATATTTGTTCCAAAGACCTGGGCAACCGTCATACTGCCCGAAGATGACCGCCATTTTCACGCGCGGATTGTTGCTTGGGCGCGGATGGATTTTGTGGAAGCGGACAAACTCGCGCAGCTCGGCACGAGCATCTTTCATCTCCTTGCAGTCAAACGGGAACTTCTTCGCACCTTCGCGGCTCTGGTAGCCGAAGGCATAGTAGCCCGATTCGGGGAAGATGAACTCGCAGCCGACAAGATAGGAGAGGTAGAGGGACTGGCGCCAGCGCTTCATCCAGAGGCCGTCGATGGCAAAGCCGCCGTAGCAGCCAATGGCGATATGCACGCCCCAGTACTTGTCCATGGCGCGTGCGCAGCCGCGGATGGCGGGGAACATGCGCAGGGGACTGCCTGGGAACATCTCCAGCGTCAGATAGTCGATGCCCGCCTCCGCCTGGTACTTGAAGAGCATGGATGAATCGACGTTGAGCAGGGGGCCGTTGGCGATGTCGCGCTCCTCGCGGTCAATGTAGCCCTTCAGGTAGTCGATGTACTTCTGCTTGGCGTCCACCACATCCTTCGCGGGGGGCAGGTTCATGTAGTTTTTGACGGCCCGTTTGATGGTGTACTCCTTGGGCCAGTACATGATGCCACCCGCCTCGCCGATGGTGTAGCGGCCAAGATAGTAGTCGCCCGCCTCAGCAAAGACCTTGTTCAGCTCATCCTTGCCCATGTTGAAGTAGCGCCACCGCTCATCGCCGCCTCGATGGACGATTTCGCCCAGCATCACGTAAATCCCGCGTTCGCGGCAGTAGCGCATCACCTCCGCCGCCTGCGCGGCGTCATCGGGCAGCGTCATCAGGACGATTTCGCCCAGCTTCATCGCCTCAAAGTCCTTCACGGCCTTGAGCCCCGTGGGGATTGAGGCGCCGACAAGCAGTTTCCTGTTACTCATTGGTTTTCCTTGAATTACGCATCAACGGGCATTTTCACGTAGAAGACAGAAGTGGGGCGAACAAGGGCCTTGATGTTCTCGATGACCTGGTCGCTGACGGGGTTGTTGACCATGAGGATCGCCAGGGAGTTGGTGCCCTCGGAGTCCCTCGGGGCGTGGATGTCCTCGATGTTCAGGCCTGCATTGGCGATGACGCCTGTGATCTGCGCCAGCACGCCAGGGCGGTCCTGGTACTCCACGAAAAGCTGGTTGCCCAGCGGACGGATGTAGAGGTCGTTGAAGTCGTTGACGCGCGAAATCAAAATGCGGTTTTCAGTGATGGTGCCACGTACGCTGCAGCTCTTTGCCTCACCCTCCAGATCGATGGTGATGGAGTTGCCGTACTTCTTGCTGTCGTCGGCGTCGCGCTGGAGAAGTTCGATGCCCTTCTCCTGAAGCATGTTTTTCGCCTCTTCCACATCCTGCTCGAACTCGAAGTTTTCGGAGAGGGCGGCGCAAATCGGGGAGATGAACCAGTTGGAGAACTTGCTCAATTCACCGTAGAAGCTGCAGCGGATCTTGCGGATCGGGGTGCCGCGGCCAATATAGCCTCTTGCGACGGCGGCGATGCGCCAGGCAAGCTGCTGGTAGCTCTCGTCAAGGCCGTCGGGCAGCTCCTTGTTGACGACATACGAGGTCACGCCGTTCTCGAAGTAGGCGACCGTCTGCTCGCCCGCACGCTTTGCTGCGTTGAAGTTGGCCTCGAAGGTGTTGGCGCCCAGGTGGGGCAGCATGATGTCGGCGATGTCTGTGACCGACTTGGGGCCAGGGGCGTCGGCAGGATAGACGTCGGTGCAGAAAAGCAGCTTCTTCTCGGCCTTCGCCGCGCGGATGTCGTCTTCATTGACGATGCCCGAGCGGGCGCAGTTGATGAGCAGGCAGCCCGTCTTGACAAGTTTTAGCAGGCGTGCGTTGATCATGCCGCGCGTCTCGTCGTTTTCGGGTATGTGGAGGGTGATGATGTCCGCCTGTGCAAACAGCTCCTCGATGGTGACGAGCTTCACGCCCAAATCCTCCGCCTTCGCGCGTGGGATGACGGGGTCGTATGCGAGGACCTTCATCTCGAAGCCAGCCAGACGCTTCGCGACGAGCTGTCCGATGTTGCCGAGACCGACGATGCCGATGGTCTTGCCCGTCAGCTCGCGCCCCATGAACTTCTTCTTCTCCCAGCCACCTGCGCGGGTGTCGATGTCAGCGGGAACGAGGTGGCGGTAGGCGGCCAGCGCCATGGCGACGACCTCTTCGGCGACGCCGTTGGAGTTGGCGCCAGGCGTGTTCATCACATCGACCTTGCGATGGCGCGCGTATTTGATGTCAATGGTGTTGTATCCAGCGCCAGCGCGCACGATGGTGCGCAGGTTGGGCAGGGCGTCGATAATCTCGGGGGTTATCTTCTCGGAGCGGACAATCAGCGCGTCCGCATCGCTGTTCGCCTTGATGAGGTCCG
>JAFTAC010000122.1 GCA_017458805.1 Victivallales bacterium
AAATTAGAAATTAGAAATTAGCAATTAGAAATTAGAAATTAGGTATTTTTTGATGCTGCGGGCGAGTGCGTTTCCAAGATGTCGAGCGGAATCGGCTGTCACGGTTACCTCGTGTGTGTTGGCAAAGGGGATCTCGATGGACTGTGCAGAAGGCTGCCAGGGGAGGGTGGCACACCAGGGGACGATGGGGCTGCCCTGCTCATAGTTGTGGCTGGTGTTCCAGCCCTGCCCGAAGGGGATGTCGTCACGGGGGTCTGTCGGGAAATCAGGCGGGGCCTCGCGGGCGATGATGGCGGAGAATCTGTCGATGCCCGCCTGGAGACGCGCATCGGCCTGACCGACGAAATAGACGTGCTCACTGTCGCCACCCCTCACCCAAGGGCAATGCATGTCAAAGACGAGAACTGGCTTCTCGCGATGGATGAGTTCCATAATGGCGCACACCTCGGGGTAGATGGGGGCGGCACCGTAGTCGCGCGCATGATCATGGGGCATGCGGTTCTTGCCCTGGTCGCCCTCCTCCACACCGTCCTTGTCAACAAATGGCACCGCCCAGAAGGTAAAATCGGAGTATTCCTGCGGATGGGTTGCCACTTCGCTCAAAATCCCTTCCAGCGCGTATGTGGCCATCGACTCCTGGCAGTGGTGGCGGCTGGATAGAAAAACTTTCATGGGACCGTCCCCAAGACGCAGCAGCTCAACACTCCGCCCCTTGCGGCTTTTGCAAAGCTCAAAACGCTGGACAGTCCTGCCCTCCGCAGAAGCGAGAAACGCATTCAAGTCGCTCTCCATATAGGGGATGCACTGGCAGAACCATACCTCCTGCCCGGCAAACTCCGCCGTGAATGTAAAAGCCTCTGTGCCGTGTGCATGGAGATGAGTGGCCTCTGCGCCACTCAAATAAAACCACCCCCAGCTTTTTCCCTTGTCCAGGCTGACCGCAGGCCCCCTGCTTGTCAGGCAGTAGTAACTATCGTCGAAGCGGAAGGTATATTCAGCGGCGGAGGGGAAGACCGCACGGAATTTCCAGTAAATCCAATTACCCTTTGTATCGCGCATCTCGCGGTTCAACAGCACCTGGTTGCCGTCGATGGCCTTGACGATGATATTTCCGCCAGGGAGTTGTGCGTCGATTTGAATAGAGTCCATCAATCCAGTTCCTTGCAGGCCTTTTTGTACATCTCCATATCAACGTAGAGCAGGTAGAGCCTGCATTTCTTGTTCTGTGAGACGGTTTCCGAGAAAAGTTTGTAAGGATGTGTATAGAGGACGGCCAGGAACTCGCCGTTGTAGAAAACCTGGTCCTGGTTCCAGGGGCCACCCTTTTCCTCGCCCTTCTCCTTGAACTTGTTCTGTGTGGCGGCGGCGATAAAATCGCCTAGATGACCTGGGTCCTTCTCAGCCAGTTCCTCTTGCAGGTCGGTAGTTTCCTCGTTTTCCTCCAATTCATAGTTTTTGGCGATAAGCTCCCAAAGGTTTTCCTTGAACTCCAATGGCTTGTAGTATTTGACGGATTCCAAAACAAAGCCCCAGTTGCGGTAGGATTTCTGAGAGAAGAAGACCGTGATAGTATGGTCCATCTGCGAAGGAAAAAGCTTGTCGCCCTTATGCTTGAGGATTGCGGAGCCAGGGTGAATCACAAACACCCCGTACTTCTTCTGGGGCTTCGACAATTCATAGGGTGGTGGCAAGTTTTTGTTCTGCCTGTTGGAAACCAGTTTCATGTTGCCTCGGAACTTCTCTCCTGTAATGATGTCGGCGAGACGCAGTTTCCCGTTCGGCCTGGCCTCCTCCTTTGGCTCCTTGTCGCCCTCCTTCTCCTTTGCGGTGTTGGCCTTCAGCTTCTCAAGGATGTCCTGGGGATTCTCCGCATTCTCCTGCGTCTTTTTGCGTGAAACCGCACCGTATTTCATCAGCAGCTCAAGCAATTCGAGGTTGTTCTCCTCCTGTGCGATGGTGATGGGGTAGCGGCTGCCTGACTTGTCAGGCATGTTTGGGTTGGCCCCGCAGTCCAGCAAGGTCTTGACAACCTGTGCGTTGCCCGTATCAACGGCTGTCATCAGGGGGGTGAAGCCCTCCTCCCAGTGGTAGTCCAGGCGGCGCCTGCGCCAGCAGATGGCCTCCACTATCTTCTGCTGCCCCGAGGTGATGGCGACATAGAGGGGGGTGTGGCCGTCGCTGGCGGTCTTGTCCAGATCGGCTCCGTGCTTCAGCAGGAGCTTTAGCATCGCCTCGTCCCCTTTGCTTATGGCTGCCAGCAGGGGGGTCCACGTCTCGTCCTCCTCCAGCGTGTTCACATTTGCACCAGCCTGGCAGAGGTATTCCACGGTTTCCAGTTTCCCTCCAGTGACCGCATAGTACATGGGGGAGTGGTCGTGCAGGTCTCGCTTGTCAGGCAGGTCGCGCTTTTCGATGAACAGCAGCTTCAGGCACTCCACGGCACCTGCCTTTGCGGCGATGGTGGCGGGAGTCAGGCCCCCCTTGCCTGGTGCGGTGGGGTCTGCGCCTGCCTCAAGCAGGAGGCGAACAACCTCCGTATCGCCATATCGGCAGGCCATCATAAGGAAAGGCTGCGCATCGTCAAGCAGGAGTCCCTTTGCCTTGTCCAACTCCCCTGCCTTGACGGCTTCAGCCAATTGTTCGTAGCGTTTTTGCATGGGGGCTGGCGGAGCGTATTGCCTGACCTCTGCCTCTGCTTCTGTGGCTGGTGTGGCAGGTGGTTCAGCGTCGTTTGCTTCGGCTGTCTCAGTAGGGGAAGGAGCTTCCTGTGTGGCTTCCTGTGTCGCTTCTTGCGGGGTGACGGCCTCTTGGGGCGCAACCTCACCCTCGTTGACAGGAGGCATCTGGTCATCGGATATCGCAAGATAGAGGTTGACTCCCATGACAAGGATGAGAAGCACAACGAGAACGCCATAGACCAGCCACCTTGATGCGGAGCTCTTCTTGTGGTGTCGAGGTTGTGGCGAAGCGCTCCCAGCCGCCACATTCGGCTCAGCAGGTGTCTCGCGCCTGATGGTTATGGTGGCCTGGCAGTGCGGACACTCCGTCTGCACGCCGTCCCAGTCGTCGCCTACGGTCAGTTTATGTTGGCAATTCGGGCAGTGATATGTGAAGCTCATGGTTTGTCCCTCGAAAAAAGTCTTCGATAATTACTCCTAATGTAATCTAAAAAGTAAAATCCACAAATGCAAAATCGCAAAACGGGGACAAAAAGCCAAGATAACCTGATATTTGTGCCTAACGAGCGATGAATCGTTTTTAAAACGCAAAATATGGCTTATATTATAATTGACAAAATAGAATAATGTAACCATTGGGTTACCCTTAACAAAGAATCGGAGTTGATTATGGCGGAATTGGTCAAGCGGGTATTTGTGGAGAAACGCAAGGGATTTGACGTGGAGGCACAGCAGCTGCTTGCGGATATGCGCGAGAATCTGGGTCTGGCTAATCTCAGTTCGCTGCGCATCCTGAAGCGGTACGACCTCTCAGGCGTCGAAGGGACCGAATATGAGGCGGCCAGGGACAGCATCCTCTCGGAGCCCAACTGCGACGCCGTCTATGAGGAGAGCTTCACCGCCGCTGCAGGCGATGCGGTTTTTGCCGTGGAGTACCTGCCTGGGCAGTATGACCAGCGCGCAGATTCCGCCGCGCAGTGCATCCAGTTGCTGACGCAGAAGGAGCGTCCCCTTGTGCGCAGCGCAACCGTCTATGTCTTTGGCGGCAAACTGACAGCGCAGGAACTGGCGACTGCGAAGGGCTACCTGGTGAATCCAGTCGAGAGCCGGGAGGCCTCGCTGGAGAAGCCTGCCACTCTCGTGATGGAGGCGACCGTGCCCCCCGACGTGCCCCTGATGACGGGCTTCCTCAAACTTGACAAGGAGGGCATCATCGCCAAGACCAAGGAGATGGGGCTTGCCATGAGCGCCGAGGATCTGGCCTTCTGCCAGCAGTACTTCCGCGACGAGGAGAAGCGCGAACCCACCCTCGCTGAAATCAAGGTCATCGACACCTACTGGTCCGACCACTGCCGCCACACCACCTTCCACACCACCTTGGATGAGGCTGAAATCGAACTGGGACCCTACTCGGCCCCCATTCTCTCCGCCTACAACGCCTACCGCAAGCTCCGTGTTTCGCTGGGGCGCGAGAACAAGAACCTCTGCCTGATGGATTTGGCCACCATCGGTGTCCGCGAGCTCAAACGGCAGGGCAAGCTGGACAACCTGGACGCATCCGATGAAATCAACGCCTGCTCCTTCGAAATCGAGGCTGTCATCGACGGCGAGCCCCAGAAGTGGCTCGTGATGTTCAAGAACGAAACCCACAACCACCCGACGGAAATCGAGCCCTTCGGTGGAGCGGCCACCTGCCTTGGCGGAGCCATTCGCGACCCGCTTTCAGGGCGTTCGTATGTCTATCAGGCCATGCGCATAACAGGTGCTGGCGACCCGCGCACGCCTCTGGCGGAGACCCTCAAGGGCAAGCTGCCGCAGCGCAAAATCACCCGCACGGCGGCGGCTGGCTTCTCGTCCTACGGCAACCAGATAGGTCTGGCTGCGGGCAAGGTCCAGGAAATCTACCATCCTGGCTTCATCGCAAAGCGCCTTGAACTGGGGGCGGTCATCGCGGCGGCCCCGAAGGAAAACGTCATTCGCGCGGTGCCCGAGCCAGGCGACGTCATCCTGCTCATCGGCGGGCGCACGGGGCGCGACGGTTGCGGCGGCGCCACTGGCTCCTCCAAGGCGCACACGGGCGAATCACTGCTCACCTGCGGCGCCGAGGTGCAGAAGGGCAATCCCCTCACCGAACGCAACATCCAGCGGCTGTTCCGCAATCCTGACTTCTCGCGCATCGTGAAGCGCTGCAACGACTTCGGTGCGGGCGGCGTCTGCGTCGCCATCGGCGAGCTTGCACCTGGGCTCGACATCAACCTTGACAAGGTGCCCAAGAAGTACGATGGACTTGACGGCACCGAGCTGGCCATCTCCGAATCGCAGGAGCGCATGGCATGCGTCATCGCCGCAGAGAACATCGACAAGGCCATCCGCCTTGCGCAGGAGGAGAACCTGGAGGCGACTCCCGTGGCAGTCGTCAGCCCCATCCAACGCCTGAAGATGGCGTGGCGCGGCAAGACCATCATCGACATCTCTCGCGCCTTCCTGGACACCAACGGCGTGACGCAGCACGCTTCCGCATTCGTCGCCGCGCCCGAGGCCGAGACGGACTACTTCAAGCGTCGTCCAACTGGTGCATCCCTCAAGGAGGCGTGGCTGAACAACCTGCAAGACCTGAACGTCTGCTCGCAGAAGGGACTGGTGGAGCGGTTCGATGGCACCATCGGAGCCTCCACGGTCATCGCGCCCTACGGTGGCAAGATGCGCCTCTGCCCCAACGAGGCGATGGCGGCGAAGCTGCCTGTTGCGGGCCAGACCAACACCTGCACATTGATGGCGCACGGCTACAATCCCTACCTCTCCGAATGGAGCCCCTTCCATGGCGCGCTCTACGCCGTCATTGAATCGCTGGCGAAAATCACCTGCGCAGGCGGCGACGCCACCCAGTGCCGCCTCTCCTTCCAGGAGTTCTTTGAGCGACTGAAAGACGAGCCACAACGCTGGGGCAAGCCGCTGGCCGCACTGCTGGGCGGTTTGAGGGGACAGCTAGAGTTCGGCACGGGTGCCATTGGCGGAAAGGATTCCATGTCAGGCACTTTCGAGGATATCTCCGTGCCTCCCACGCTGGTTTCATTCGCCGTGGTGGCCTCCGATGCCAAAACCATCAAGACCCCCGAGTTCAAGGCGGCTGGCGACAAGGTTTACCTGCTGCGCGTTCCAAGGGATGCCGCCGAGATGCCTGACTTCGATGCTGCCCGCAAGAACTTTGCCACTTTCCTTGCGTCCAGACCCATCATCAACGCCGCCGCCACCGTGGGGCACGGCGGCATGGCCGCCGCCATCAGCAAGATGTGCTTCGGCAACTGGCTTGGCTTTGCGTTCGACCCTGCACTGGATGCGGATACGCTCTTCTCGCCCGACTACGGCTCCATCCTTATCGAGCTGAGGCCGATTCAGCCCCCGCCCGCAGGTGCGCAGTTCATCGGCACCATCACGGAGGAGCCCGCCATCACCGCCAACGGCATGAGCCTCACGCTTGAGGAGGCGTCGAAGGCGTGGCAGGCGCCGCTGGAGAAAGTCTTCCCGACCACGGCGGCCCCCATAGAGAAGGAGGCTCGCTGGCAGCCCTTCACGGCGGCCTCCGTCCGAAAGGGCAGCGTGCATGTTGCACGCCCGCGTGTCTTCATCCCTGTGTTCCCAGGCACCAACTGCGAGTATGATTCGCAGCGCGCTTTCGAGAAGGCAGGTGCGGTGGTGGAGAGCTTTGTCATCCGCAACAAGTCCGCAGCAGACATCGAGGCCTCCGTCGAGACCATCGTGAAAGCCATCGACAACGCGCAGATTGTGATGTTCCCTGGCGGCTTCTCTGGCGGTGACGAACCCGACGGCTCTGGCAAGTTCATTGCCACCACCTTCCGCAACCCACGCGTGGCGGCGGCTGTCACGCGCCTTCTGAAGGAACGCGACGGGCTGATGCTGGGCATTTGCAATGGTTTCCAGGCCCTTATCAAGCTGGGACTGGTGCCCTACGGCGAAATCAAGCCCTGCCTTGCGCCCGATGACCCAACTCTGACCTTCAACACGATTGGACGGCATGCAGCCACGATGGTCAACACCGTTGTCGCCTCCAACCTCTCCCCCTGGCTGGCCTAGTGCAAGCCTGGCGAGCAGCACAGCATGGCCATCTCCCATGGCGAAGGCCGCTTCGTCGCCAATCAGGAGACCCTGGAACGCCTCTTCAAGAACGGGCAGGTCGCCTTCCAGTACGCCGACCTTGACGGCAAGCCCGCCGTCGAGATGCCCTGGAACCCCAATGGCTCCATCGCCGCCATCGAAGGCATCACCTCGCCAGACGGGCGCGTCCTCGGCAAGATGGGCCACTCCGAACGCTCCGTTGATACCTACATCGCCCGCAACATCCCTGGTTCCCGCGCACAATGCCTCTTCCAGGCGGGTGTCGATTACTTCGCTTAACAAGGTTTTACGATTATGCCAGTCCACGATACAAAAATGAAGTTTCCGATGACGGCTGCGATACGTATGTTGAAGGCCGCCAATGCCGAATACACGGGACACCTCTACGTCTATGTGCCCAAGGGCGGGACGACCACCATCTCCAACGAGCTTGGCGTCGATGAGCACTGCGTCATCAAGACACTCATCATGGAGACGGATGCCCACAAGCCGCTCATTATTCTGATGCACGGCGACAAGAGCGTCTCCACCAAGGAGCTGGCGAGGGTGATTGGCGTGAAAAGCATCGAGCCCTGCAAGCCTGAGCAGGCCGACAGGAACTCGGGCTACAAGTGCGGCGGCACCTCCCCCTTCGCCACACGCAAGCAGATGCCCGTCTATGTCGAGGCCTCTATCCTTGAATTGGAAAAAATCTACATCAATGGTGGCTACCAGGGCTTCTGTCTTGAAATGAAGCCCGATGTCATCGTCAACCTCCTCCATCCCATCCCCGTCAATGTCGCCATCGACAGCCTTGACTGATGAAAATAGAGGGAGTATAACACTTTAAACACTATATGTAGTGTGCGTTAAAAAATAATCACAGATATAGTGCTATTTTCGACAAAACGATTTGCAAATCGTGGTTTGTGAATTACATTAATGACTTGTTGATTATTACAGTTCATTAGGTTTACAAACAAACGGTTTAAACAGACAATGAAAACATTTCTCCCGAAAGAAGCTGAAATTGAGAGGAAATGGTACGTGGTTGACGCCACGAACCTGGTGCTCGGCCGTCTGGCAACCAAGATTGCCATGCGCCTGAGAGGCAAGGACAAACCCATCTTCACACCTCATCTGGATTGTGGTGACTTCGTGGTCGTCATCAACGCCGAAAAGGTCGCGCTGACTGGCCGCAAGGCAACTGACAAGACCTACGAGAACTACTCTGGTCACATGAGCGGACGCAAGGTCCAGACCGCCGACGTGGTTCTGGAGAAGAACCCGACCCGCATCATCCGCGACGCCGTCTGGGGCATGATGCCCAAAGGCCGCCTCGCCCGTGCACAGTTTTCCAAACTGAAGGTCTATGCGGGCCCCGAGCATCCGCATACCGCCCAGAAGTGCGAAAAGTGGGACGTTGAACTGAGCTAATAACAGGAAATAAAAATAGGCACTTGCCAGAGGATTTCAAATGACAGAAGCCAACGAAGTGATTCACGCAGTAGGTCGCCGCAAGACTGCCAGCGCCAGAGTGCACCTGAAGCCAGGCACGGGCAAGATTGTGGTCAACAAGAGAGAGTTCGAGGAGTATTTCCCCACCATGGCTGAGCGTGGCTACGCCCTCCAGCCCCTCGTCATCACCGGCACCAAGGCCGACTTTGACATCTATGCCCTGCTGGACGGCGGCGGCATTGCAGGTCAGGCTGGCGCCCTCCGTCACGGCATCGCCCGCGCACTCGAAAAGTACAAGCCCGAATTTCGCGCTGTCCTCAAGGGTGCTGGTATGCTGACCCGCGATGGACGTGAGAAGGAACGTAAGAAGCCCGGCCGCCCCGGCGCACGCAAACGCTTCCAGTTCTCCAAGCGTTAGTCTTTATTTCAGCATTTTATGGAGGCAATTGCTCCTTTGCAATTGTCTCTATTGCAAAAACTCCGGAAGCGGGTGTGCGCAAGTATATCCCACTTTACGGAGTTTTTTGTGTTGTTGAGCCCCGTAGGGGCGTTAAGAGAATAGCCGTGGGTGAAGCGAGCACCTTTGGTGCGAGCGAAACCCACGGATGCGATGTGCCAACAGTTCCTTTGCGCCGTGCCGCGTAGCGAAGCGGAGCGGCAAGGCGCAGTAAAAATATCATCATGAGGTAATTGCCTCATCATAACAAGGACGCATAAAACCATGTCAGACAAGATAAGAGTTGGAATCGTCGGAGCCTCAGGGTATGCAGGTGAGGAGCTTGTGCGCCTGCTTACGCGTCATCCGTGCGTGGAGTTGACCTGCGCCACGTCCCGCCAGTATGCGGGGCAGACCATTGGCAGCCTCTTCCCGCGCTACAGGGAGTGCCAGGTGCGCTTCATGGAGCCCAGCCCCGAGGCCATTGCCGAACAGGCCGACATCGCCTTTATGGCAACACCGCACTGCGTTGCCGCGGAGTATGCGGGGCCGCTGCTGCAGAAGGGTGTGAAAATCATCGACATCTCGGCAGACTTCCGTCTGCGTGATCCCGCCGTCTATGAGAAGTTCTACAAGAAGGTGCATCCCGCCCCCGAACTCATCAAGCAGGCTGTCTATGGTCTCCCTGAACGGAATGGCGACAAGATACGCAAGGCCTCCCTTATTGCGTGCCCTGGCTGCTATCCTACGAGCATCCTGCTGCCTGGCACAGCCCTGCTTGAGGCGGGGCTGGTGCGTCCAGACGGCATCGAAGCCATTTCGCTGAGCGGCGTGTCGGGCGCAGGACGCAAGGTTGACTTGCAGTATATCTTCCCCGAGTGCAACGAAAGCATCCGTCCGTATGCGGTGACGGGGCATCGTCACCTGCCTGAAATCGAGCAGGAGCTGGCCCTTGCCGCTGGCGTGCCGTCTGTCACGATGAACTTCATCCCGCACCTGATTCCCGTCAACCGCGGCATCCACTCCACCGTGCTCTTCTATGCGAAGGAAGGCTGCACCGCCGAAACGGCCCTGGAAGCCCTGCGAAAGGCCTACGCCGGCAAGCCATTCGTCCGCATCCTTGCCGCTGGCGAACTGGCCGACACCAAGCACGTGACCATGACCAACGTCTGCGAAATCGGCTGCGCGTTTGATGCACGCACCAACCGCCTCATCGTCTCCAGCGTCATCGACAACATCACAAAGGGCGCCGCTGGCCAGGCCGTCCAGTGCATGAACCTGATGTGCGGCTTCGATGAAACCGCTGGCTTGATTTAGTTTCTAGGACGACCGAAACCCGCCTGAGGGCAGGGCGATATCTAAAGCGCCAGGCACAGAACAGGTGCGGCGCATGGCGACCTGTCCTGTGCGGCGCGCGCAAGCGCGGGCGCATGGCGACCTGTCCTGTGCGGCGCGCGCAAGCGCGGGCGCATGGCGGCCTGTCCTGTGCGGCGCGCGCAAGCGCGGGCGCATGGCGGC
>JAFTAC010000123.1 GCA_017458805.1 Victivallales bacterium
CCGAGCTGCCGTCGCAGGCCGAGCTGCCGTCGCAGGCCGAGCTGCCGTCGCAGGCCGAGCTGCCGTCGCAGGCCGAGCTGCCGTCGCAGGCCGAGCTGCTGTCGCAGGCCGAGCTGCTGTCGCAGGCCGAGCTGCTGTCGCAGGCCGAGCTGCTGTCGCAGGCCGAGCTGCTGTCGCAGGCCCGAGCTGCTGTCGCAGGCCCGAGCTGCTGTCGCAGACTGTACTTCGCATTATTACTATACGCCTTGCAGTGTGTTTCTGCCAATGCTGTGGTTGAATTATCATATTTTATATGTAACTTTCTTCAAAACCCTATAATAAAGTAAGGTGTCATTTTGAATTTAAAAAAGGCGACTTGACAAGCCCTTCGAATCAGGCTACATTAGACCCCAACCCTAAGGGCGGGGCCCCAGCTTTAGCTGGCGGCATGTCTGTATGCATTGTAAGGTGTTTGTTTTTATATAGTTGCATTGTTTCAAAAGGAGCGTAGGATGATGAAAAGATTGCTGACAGGTATGGTGGTTGGTGTGCTGCTGTTGTGTTCATGCAGCGCGAAGCGGATTAGTTTGGCGGAGGACGGCAAGCCGATGGCGACGATTGTCACCCCCGCGAAGGCCTCGGACAAGATTAAAAAGGCTGCGGAGGATTTGCAGGTGTATGTGGAGAAAATCTGCGGAGTCAAGCTGCCCATCAAGGCGGACGGCAAGCAGGTTGCGGGCACAGGACTCTACATCGGCGCATGCGAAGGTGCACCTGCATGCACGCTTGCGAAGGCGGGAGCCAGCTGGGAAGGCTATGAGATTACGGAGAAGGAGGGCAGCCTCTATTTCACAGGGCTGAACCCAACTCCCATTGCGTTCGGCGTCTATTCATTCATCGAGGAGGATTTGGGCGTCCGCTGGTTTGCACCAGGCGAGCTCTGGGAGAAGGTGCCCAAGTCCGCTAAGCCTGGTACGCTGTCGGTGGCGACGCGCTCGCGCACAGTGATACCGCACATCTCGCCGCGCATCTGGTCTGCCCACAACTGGGCACCGATGTGGAACGACTGGAACATCCGCAACAAGACCCCCCTGAGCGAGGTCATCTCCAGGCGTAACTTCCAGAACAAGATACATCAGATTTTCCCTGTCGAGAAGTATGCGAAAGAGCATCCCGAGTACTACCCGCTTATGTCCAACGGCAAACGGTACATCCCCCATCAGGGCGACCGCTACTGGCGCCCCTGCGAGTCCAATCCAGAGGTCCAGAAGATCGTGGTGGATTACATCAGGAACTACTTTGACAAGAACCCGACCCAGGACAGCTTCTCCGTCGGCATGGACGACATTTCCCACCTCTGCTGCTGCCCGAACTGCCGCGCGATGGACGATGCCCCCGACTCCTGGGAGCACCAGCGCTTCTCCGACCGCCACTACAAGTTCGTCAACATTATCGCGAAGGAGGTCGCCAAGACACATCCCGACAAGTACATCGGCACCCTCATCTACTCCATTGCCCTTCAGCCGCCGAAGCAGGTGCCCAAGATGGAGCCCAATGTCTTTGGTTACATCACGGAGACCAGCGCTGCCTGGTGGATGCCTGGCCAGAAGAAGATTGACCACGACCTGACCACCGAATGGCGCAAGCGCGTCCAGCATCTCTACCGCTATGATTACTACGGTTTTGCTTCCATGGCTCCGCGCTACTATCCGCACTACGTCGATGAACAGATGAAGTTCGACCATGCCCTGGGCGTGGAGGGAATGTACATCGAGACCTACACCTTCCTGCCGCTTACGATGCCGATGATCTGGCAGTTCGCGAAGCTGGAGTGGGACACCTCCCTCAACACCGACAAGCTGCTGGACGAGTTCATGACCATCTACGGCCCCGCGAAGCCCCAGATGGCTCGCTTCTGGGACATGCTTGAAAAGTCCTACCAGGTTGACCGCCCTGGCCGCGGCAAGTGGGAGCATCGCAGAATCATCAACCAGGCGCTTGCCACCTCTCCAGAGGATTTGGACAAGGCCTTTGCGCTTCTGGACGAGGCCGACAAGGCCGCGAATGGCGACGAGCAGGTGAAGGCGCGCATCGCCATCCACCGCGATGCCCTGAAGCTGGCCGCATACGCTGTCAAACCATACGCTTACAATGCACAGATTCAGGAGATTGATGTGAACTCCCAGGCCGACGCGGACAAGGTCTTCGAGCTGGTTGCGAAGCTGGACGCAAGCAAGGCGGGGCGCGAGGAATACGTCGAGGCCCTCAAGAAGCGCGACGACATGATCGGCCTGAACATCCGTGGTCTGCTTGGTATGAGAGACTACATCCAGCTGGGCTCTTTCGCATTGTTGGAGACCAACGCCATGACAGGGCTTTTCCAGGCGCTTGCATGGTACGGGCAGAACAAACCGAATGAACTGGAGGCACGTTTGAATATCTTTGACAACCCCGCAATCAAGGATTTGGTACAAGGCTATCTGCGTACGATGTCTAGCGGCCAGCCTCCAAAGAACCTGATGTTCAATGGTGATTTTGAAGTTCAGGACAAAGAGAAGGAGGTTTCCAAGGAGATGATTGGCTGGGACAACGAAGGCTGCCCGAAGGGATGGAACTCCTGGGCGCGTGACGCCGTCAAGGTCCACGTTGTGCCCGAGGGGCGCACCGGCAACGCCGTAAAGGTCTCGCAAAGCGTTGCGGGCGGCTGCCTTATCCAGGCCGTCAATGTAGAGGAGGGCGGCGTCTATATCCTCACAGCCTATATGAAGGTAGTTGGGGCTGGCAAGGCCTCGCTGGGCATCCGCTATCGCACAAAGAATGGCAAGTGGTGCAATTCACGCGTTGGCGAACTCAGCGCCGTTGTCGCCCCGAAGAATGAGGGCGAGTGGGCGCGCACCGTGCTGCTGGTCGAGGTGCCAAAAGGCATCGATGCGGGCCAGGTCACCATCATGCCTGGCTTCGGCGGCATGACCGACAACGGTGCCATCCTGATGGATGACTTCAGCCTTGTTCGCGTGAAATAAATAACATGTGTGCGGCTTCGCGCCGCCCACTCAGGACGGAGAAAAACACGCCAGCGGCAGAATAGCGTTCTAACAGCACAGCGCACTCCTTTAGTGCGCATAATAAACAAACCAGCAACCAAGCCGCGCGTTCGCGCGGCGATTCCGTTCGTCCTGACAGCGCGCTCCTTCAGAGCGCGCTGTTTTTTATTAAGGTGCGAGGAAGTTTTCGGTTTCCTGCTCTTCGGCGGTGGCGAAGGAGCGTGTGCCATAGACGGGGGAGGCGAGGCAGCCGAGGCCCCAGGCAGGGGGCTGTGCGTTGGGCGCATCGCCGATGAGCTCATCGCTCTTGGTGAAGAGGGTGAGCCTAGCGTGCGGGCGCAGTGGCGATGGTTCGCAGGCGAAGCCGATGTCGTTGCGGCCTGTGGCGATGGTGGGTATGGTGCCGACGGGCTCCACCTCGCCCAGCAGGTTGCCGCTGCCGTCAAAGACGCGGGCAGGACCTTCGCCGTAATATTCGAGGTACTGCCCCTCCTTCAGCGCCACAGGGAACATGACGGGGCAGCCGTTCACGAAGACGATGGGCTTCACGATGGGCTGTGCCACCAGTGGCAGGGCTTTGATTGGGCCCAGGGCCAGCGAAACCTCACCGCCCTTGGGGATGTTGTTGAGCCAGAGGTCGAAGCCCAGTGTGCGTTTGAAGTTGAACTGGCTGCGGTAGATGCCGTAGTGGCAGCGTGAGAGCGGCCATGAGTAGTCTTCGAACTCCGAGGTGATGGATTTGAGCAGCTCCACATCGCGCCAGCCCGTGAAGTCGATTTTGACGTAGAATTGCTTGCGGCACCAGCCGTGGGAGCGTCCGTAGAGGACGATGTTCGCCACTTCGCCTTTGCCGTCGCCGCGAATCCAAAGGCCGATGCCCTGCTTTTCCGTGAGGTCGATTTCATCGAAATCGATGTGCTGGCTGGTCCAGGAGGCCTCGTGCAGGGTGTAGTTGCGCTCGAAGTGGTCGCAGAGGGAGTAGGTGTCGTCTGGTGCGGAGGTCAGGACCAGGCCGTTGGAGGTGTCGCGCTTTCCCTGCCACAGGGCAAAATGCTCCACAGGACCGTCTCCGTGGCCAGCGGGTGTCAGTGAACTGGAGGCACCTGGTGCGGAGGATGGATAGTTGTAGAGCTTGCCGCTGTTGAGGATGGTTATGGTCACGCCTGGGTCAACGATGGTGTCGCTGCCGTCGCATTTGACGAGCGTGGTGGCCTTGTCGGAATCGTAGCTCTCCAGCGAGGGAAGGGCCTGGATGCGGAGGGCCAGCTTCTGGCGCTTGAAGGGATTGGTGTAACGCCACGAA
>JAFTAC010000124.1 GCA_017458805.1 Victivallales bacterium
AATTAGAAATTAGAAATTAGAAATTAGTAGTGAGTGAACTCCAATAGGTGGCGGTGGAATGTAGCCACTCTTTCTGCGAGATGGAGCGATAGTCGGGTGGGGGATTGCGGAGGATGCCGTGGCGACCGTCAGGCAGGTGCAGGCGAATCGTGTTTTCGTTGGAATCGACGAAACGCCCTTCGCCGATTTTCAAGACATTTGCGACGGTCGTTCCGCACGGCACGGCAAAAAGCAGCTCGTATTCACCGACACCGCCGACCAGCGTCCAGCCAGAATCTGCTTTGGGAGGTAGAATCCTGGTGGCATTGGGTGAGAGAAGGCTTGCAACATCGACCTCCAGCTCCAGACCGCTGTTGACGCGCCTGAAGTTCTCCAGTGCATCGATGAAGCCACCGCTTGAGTCTGTGGCAAACAGCGCTTCTGGCGGGACGGGGGCGCGCAGTTGCGCAGGAGGCAGTGGTTTTCCACAGAAAACAGCGGCATTTGCCTCGCCGAAGAAGCCTGTGGCATACAAGTCAAACGGCAATCTTGCCGAAGCACGGCGCATGACAGGCCGTTCCGCATAGCCGATGATGGTCGCCGTCCAGCTCCACTCCGATGCAGAACCGATGTCGCCGCCGATGCAGGAGGCTCCATAGTACTCCAGCACCTCCTGGATGCCACGCGCAATGCCTTCGTAGTAGTCAAGCGGGTGATGGTCGTCGTAGTTCCATGCCTGAAGCAAGAACTTGGGCTTTGCACCGCACGCAAGGATGTCCGCGCATGCGTCGTAGGCCATCTGCCGACCTATCTGTCTAGGTGATAACCCCGTCAGGAAATCCTCCTGTTCAGAGAACGAATCGACCGAGACAAGCTCATAGCCAACGCCTTGCGGGATGATTTCCGCATCGGCAAGATAGGGGTGGTTTCCGTGGATTCGCGCCAGAGATTCTATCAAATCGCCTTCACGCATGGGATGCCTCCTTAATTGGCGTAGCAATCAGCCGCAGACGGCGCAGAGCCAGGGAAATCTCCACGGGCAGCGTACCATGCGGGTCGCCGTCATACTCTAACTTAACGGGCCGTGTACACGCGACCACCTGCGTCCCTCGGCAGACACGCAGCTCGCCGCAGCTTTCACCACGATAGATTTTCGTGAGCATTTTCATCCAGTTCCAAAATGATTGATTCCGAACAAACCACATTGCGTATTCGTCGTCTTTCAGAGTTGGCAGGGCGAGTTTCAGTCCACTGGCGATGTAGGGCATCCGTGTGAACAACAGATGGTTGCATTGGGAGATGCACTCATTGCCAACGGTGAAATCCCACCGCTGTCCGCGCAGCAGACTGCGCATGAGCGCAAGGAAGGTCCCCAGCTTGTCACCCAGCCAGGGGCGCAGGCGATTTGCCGCTGCGGCAACATCAGCCCCCATGCCCACGTTGCACGAGCAGAAGAAGCAACGGCCATTCGCCATCAGCACGGGCACCTCTCGCACTACGCCGTGTTCCAGAAGCTCTATGGCCGCCTTTGGTTCCGTCGGGATGCCGTGGAAACGGCAGAAGTCGGGGCTGGTGCCCGCGTAGATGACGCCAAAACTCAGTTTTTCATCTGCGTTGGCCATCACGCCGTCTGCCACGGCGTTGATGGTGCCGTCGCCCCCACAGGCAACAATGGTCTCATAGCCTGTTGCCATACGAGCCAGCTCACGCGCCTCCTCGATGCTCTTCAACACGTACCATTCCGCATCCTGGAGGAGAGGCTGAATGCCCCTCCAGACGCGGGCTGCGCGTCCGCCATGGGAGGAAGGGTTGATGAGCACGAGGTACTTCATTGAGTGGCTAGTGGCTAGTGGCTAGTGGCTAGTGGCTAGTGATTAGTGGTTAGTGGTTAGTGGTTAGTGACCGAACGCACTAACCACTAACCACTAACCACTAACCACTAACCACTTATCACTTATATAGTCCTATGGATTCATAAACGCGTGTGGGGGTACCTGGTTTCCAGTTCTGGACCAGCTTTTCGGTTTCAGACCATGGAAGCGGCAGGTGGTCGCCTGCGTGCGCGGCTATCTCCATGGCGTGGAGGCAGCAGGTCCACTCCTCGCAGGGGACGGCGAAGCACTGCCTCATGCGGTCGTATGCCGTCTCAAATGAGACCTCCTGCAAGTTGCCAAAGGAGATGTTCACGAACTCGCAGGGCTGGACTTCGCCCGAGGCCCCGACGTAGAAACGGTCGATGCCGCCACAGCAGCACCCAAGCATCTCTGGCGATTCCTCGAACACCTGCGCAGTCAGCACGGGTGCGTGCTTCTCGCTGGACGAATTGTAGCGAATCTGCGCCGCCTTCGCCACGCGAATCGCCTCTTGCGCAAGGTTGCTGTCAAACTCCTTCCCCATCCAGGCTCCGCAGGCCTTCGGGTGAATCAGCTGGATGTAGTCGCAATGATTCGCCTTCGCCAGCGCCATGATGCCGTCGATGCCGCCATCGACAATCTGGCGGTCTGTCAGCACCGTATTGAAGCCGATGAGCATCCCCGCTTGCTGGCAGTCGTGCAGGAAATCCAGCGCACGTTGCCAGGAGCCAGGCATCCCCGTAAAGCGGTCGTGCTCCTCGGGGGTGACGGAGTGGATGGAGCTCATCACGCCCGTCACCTTCAGCTCCGCCAGACGTGCGATTTTTTCTGGTGTCGCAGAATGGCCCGTGCTGTTCACCCACACCTCCAGTCCGCTGATTTCATTGAGCACCGCCTCCAGGCGTTGGAAGCGAAGCAGCGGTTCACCGCCCTCGACCGCCCATGCCACAATGCCGAAATCGCGCATTTTATGCACATTCTCCAGCAGCAGTGGCAGAGGCAGCTCCTGCGGTGCATCCTTGCGCTGGTAGCAGTGGGGGCATTTGTAGGCACACGCCTTTGTGATGGAAAGCACGACGCTTACGGGACGCGGCGGTTTCCGCAGAACCTTGTCCTCCATTGCCGTGAAAAAGGCCTTGGATGGATAGCGCGGCATGTAGAAGTCCAGCTTGTACTCCCCAGACGGCAGCTTGACCAGCTTGTGCTTGAAGAAGATGCCCGTGAATCGGGATGCCTTCAGCAGCACAGAGATGGATCGGTACCGCCATGCGCACACCAGCGACATCCGCACATAGAAAAGTAGCTTCCAAAAACCTGTTATGAAACGACTTGCAGACATTATTCAATTTATAAATTATATCACAGCATTGTATTGATAAGCTTTGCCAGGCCGTGGACGGCCTGGCTACCCTATCCTACTCTTTTTCATCACGATACCAGAAGAACAGCAGTTGAATGACTACCAGCGACAGGAGCTCCACCACCAGCAGAGCAGACTTCTGCGGCATCCATGGATAGAGCATGGCGACGCACAGCTGGCAGTTCAGGCAGGTTGCACGATGATAGCGACGCCCTTCCAGAGCACGAAAAAGCAGCCCAAGAAGAAACAGTTCGCCAATAAACTGAACGGCAAGCATCAACGGCACCTCCGTCGACAAACAAGAGAGAAGCAACTCCTTCTGCTGTAGGCCCGTGAGAAGCCATTCCATGTCCGCCGTGCGACATGAAAGCAAACCTAAGATGATTATTCCGCATGCAAGCAGGAAAGTCACCAGGAACGAGACTTGCTGTGGAAAAAGCGTCTGAAGCGTGCGGACACCTGCAGCCCTGTCGCCAGGCACATCCTTGTAGTAGCTGTTGTGGCACATCAAGATATGCACAGGCAGCACGAGGAACGCGACATCCATCACATCCTCCAAAGGTTCTGGAGCGGTACTGCGCAGGTTCCCCCGCACAGCGGCAATGCCATAAAGGGCGCAGCACGAAATGGCGCAGCCGTAAACCACGATGTTCACCACAGGCACACATTTCAGACGCGAATAGGCCACGTTCAACACACCGCCAATGCATAGCATCAGAAACGCCCATGGGCTTATCCAGAGACTGACCGCCCCGATAAGCACCATCAGCACTGACGACAGCACTAGCGCGGGCTTTGCAGCCAGCTCCCCTGTCACCATGGGGCGGTGCGGCGCATTCACCGCATCCTCTTTCCTGTCAAGGTAGTCGCTGAAGACCTGGTTGACACCCCAAGCCAAGAAGCCGACAATCAGCGCCACCACCGCCTTCGTATCAAGCAGTGAAAACGGCCTTGTGCAATGCGCATAATTGACGGGACTTGCATGCATGATACCCCACAGCACGGTCGTGCCTGTCACGAAACCGTAGTACAGCCGCATCGAGCGGAGGTAGTAATACAGGAAGTGCGTCATGGGGCTGAATTAATTAGAAATTAGAAATTAGAAA
>JAFTAC010000125.1 GCA_017458805.1 Victivallales bacterium
CCTCGTATGTAAGGAGCCATTCACGGAAAAGCAGCCCAAAAGAACAGTGCAGATGTATTCGAATTAAATCAATTAAGTACTAGAGTTAATGGAGGAATAACGATTATCCCCCAAATAACGCCACAGCCATTAGCGTTTATCGTTTTTGGAGGCATGAGAGGTAATTTCAAAACTCTCATCAAAATGCGCGTCGATATGAGGACACTGTCGTCGGCAACGCCTCTCGTGGCACGAAAGTGCGGCTTCGAGCCGTTGCCCTGGCCATTGCACCCGTCTCCAGGCGCATTTTGCGCGAGTTTTGAAATGACATCTTGAAAGAAGACAACGAATAATACTCCACCTTCATCCAAAAGCCAACTATGCACAAAACAAATTGTTTACACACGCTGTTCGCAAGCCTTGCTCTTCTCGCCCTCACCGCATGCGCCGCCCCGCGCCATTGGGACATGTCTAAATATGTACGCCCCAATGCTGGAAGCGAGGGGTGGTTCGACAACTGCGGCGACATGGGACAGGTCACTGAAGAGGGCTTCCGCTTCCAGATTGGCAAAAAGTACCAGAGCCTTTGGTACATTGAAAAGAGAGGCATCGACACAAAGAGATTCTCCCACATTGAAATCCATCAGCACAGCCAGACAGGTATCCTCTTCTCCATTCTGGTCTATGGGCCTGGCGAAGGGGGATACGACAGAAGCCGCCAGCTCTCGGGTGCATGGACTGGCAATTCGCGCCACTACCCCGAAATCAAGAGCTTCGACCTCAGCCAGGTGCCGCGCTACAAGCAGGGAAACATCGAGAAACTGTTGTTCACTGTCTCCAACTCGGGAGAAGGCAACGAGGGGCTGATTTCGAAAATCGCCCTGCGTCGCGGTCACGACCGCTTCCGCAACGGCTCCCTGTTGCAGACAAATGCCGCTGGTGCCCCGGAGTTCTGGAGCATCTCGCAGCCTGCTTCCATTCTGCCAGAAGGCGCCAACGGGCTCCCCGCGATGGCAGTGAAGGGCGGAACCGCCTCCACGCGGCTGGACTGGCTGTGCCCTCGCGTGGACTACCGCGCATCCATCTACCTCAAGAACGCCAAATCAGCGCAGGTGGTCATCGTCAGCCGCGATGGCGGCGAAAGGTGCGCCTTCCCTTTGACCCCAGAAGAGGGTGACGCGGGCTTCACCTTCTATCAATGCCGCTACACAGTTCCCGCTTTTGCCTTTTCCGGACGGCTGGAGGTTGAGTTCAACGGCGACGGGGCCTTCAGCGACGCGATGCTCGAAGACCTGGGCGAAGGCGCCTCCTACCACGCCAGCTGGATTTGGAGCCAGGAGCCTGCCAGCCACAACCAGGACTGCATCTTCAAGCGCGACGTGGAAATCAAGAACCCAAATGACTTGACAAGTGCCTTCCTTCAGGGCACTTGCGATGATGCGCTTGAGATGACTGTCAACGGCACACGCGTCTTCGGCAACACCATCTGGGCCTCCCCTGAATGCAAGGAGATTCTGCCGCTGCTGAAGCCTGGTCGCAATCGGCTCCTCGCCAAATGCCACAACGACACCTCGGCAGCGGGTCTGCTGGCGGAGCTCAAGCTGGTTTACAAGGATGGCCGTGTGGAGACTATCGGCACAGATGAACAGTGGCAGTACGTAAGTCAGGACACCATGCCGACGGATGAGGCCAGCTGGAAGCAGGCAAAGTCGCTGGGGGCTTATCCAAGCCGCCCCTGGGGCAGGATGGTGAAGTATTTCCACGAGGCCCCCAAGGAGACGCCCCTGACGCCCATCGACAAAGAGGGGTATCTGAAGCACAAGACCCGCGCTAGAATCAACCGCGACCTCAACTACCCGCGAATGGAGATCAACGGCGAGATAGCCGAGCCCGTCATATTCGGCATCCGCTGGCGCGGCGAGCGGCGCGAATCCTACCATACGGCCCGCGAGTCCGGCTTCAAGCTCTTCCGCATGATGTGGGAGTTCAGCTTCGAGGCCTTGAAGCAGGACGGCTCCATCGACTACTCGACCCTGGAGGAGGCACTGGAGGAGTTCGCGCGGGAAATTCCCGACGGCAAAATCATTCTCGTCATGAGACTGACCCCCGCCTCCTGGTGGACGGCGGAGCACCCTGACGAGGTGGTCAAGTTCGCCGACGGCACCAGCACGGGAGCCGACGGCGTCTTTGCCTCGCCCGCCAGCAGGTACTGGCGGAACTACATCAACGGCAAGTTCGGGGAGGCGCTTCGCCACATTGAATCATCGTGGTACGGAAGCCTTATCGCAGGCTACATGCCCTGCAACATGAGGGGCCCCGAGTGGGTTTACACCTACAAGAACAACTGCTACCCCGACTATAGCGTTCCCATGCGAGACTACTTCCGCGACTATCTGTCGGAAAAGTACGGCAACGACGTAAACCGCCTCCGCAAGGCATGGCGGAACGACACGGTCACCTTCGACACCGCCGAAATCCCGCCGCAGCCTCTGCGCCAGCGCGACCGCGGCTTCTTCCTGCAAGATAACCGACAGGATGCGATGGACTACACGCGCGCGATGAACCGCGCCGTCGCCGATACCATCATGTCCGTGATGGACACCGTCTCACAGAACGCTCCTGACAAGCTTAAGGTGCTCTATTATGGCTACCTTATGACGCTGGCCCACATCTCCATGGGGGCAGGGGCAGGTGGGCACTACGACCTGATGCGCCTTCTGGAGGCAAACAAGGTGGACGTCTTTGCGTCCCCCGTCAGCTATGTCTGGCGCAAGCCAGGCGACATTTCTGGTGTGGGCTCTGTGGAAAGCACTTTCCGCAAGCACGGGGTCGTGTGGCTGCAGGAGGCGGACAACCGCACCTTCCTGACGCGCGAGGGGGACGACCACGCCAATACGCGCAACCCAGAGGATTCCCTGGCCGAGAACCTGCGCGAATACGCCTACGCAATGTGCCGCCGCGAACCCGTCTGGTACTATGAACTGGGTGGCGGA